>NZ_CAXBGB010000005.1:0-67983 GCF_963975125.1 uncultured Winogradskyella sp.
TAGCGTCTCAACAATAGAGCTATTTTCGTTTAGCTCTTCAACACTTTTCCAGTATTTCTTGTTTGATGACATATAATTCTGAATTACTTCTTATTATTTTTTCTGTTACACTTTGACTACGCTCAGTGTGACAGTAATTTTTAATTTATTTTTCTCCTTATCAGAGATTCCCGATTTCTCGGGAATTACTAAAACTCTCGTTTTAGTAATGACACTTACCACATTCTAATCCGCCCATCTGTGCCACAGTTAACTGATCAACTCCATACTTCTTTGATAGTTCTTTATGAATTTTAGTATAGTATGCGTTGTCTTTAACTTTTATATTTGTTTCTCTATGGCAGCTAACACACCATCCCATTGTTAGTGGTGCGTGTTGGTGCATTATTTCCATTTCCTCTACAGGACCATGACAGGTTTGACATTCAACCCCTCCAACTATAACGTGTTGTGAGTGATTAAAATAAGCAAAATCAGGTAAATTATGGATTCTCACCCACTTTACAGGTTGTGAATCTCCTGTATAAGCCTGTTCGTCGTCACTCCACCCAGAAGCCGCATATAATTTTTTAATTTCCTCGTCATAAAACTCTTTACTGTATTCTGCTGTTGTTTCGCCACTGTATTCATAAATAGATTTATGGCAATTCATACAAATATTTAATGAAGGAATGCCAGATGTTTTACTAGCTCTCGCGGAAGAATGACAAAATTTACAATCAATTGCGTTATCTCCTGCATGAATTTTATGAGAGAAATGTATGGGTTGCACTGGCTCATAACCTTGGTCTATACCAATTTGCATAAAATAACCATATACAAAATAACCACTTGCGAGCAAAAAGAATATTACAGCTACTAGCACTAAGAATTGATTTTGAACAAATACCCTCCAGATAGGAATACGTTTTTCGCTGATTGCCACATCAATACCTTTAGCTTCCGCAAAACGATTTAATGTGCGTTTTACTAAAACCAAAGCCATAGCCAATAAAGCAAATAACACAGCTAATGCTCCAAGTATTAAATTATTTGAAACACCTCCAGATGTTTGAGCCTGTGCTTCGGAACCAGCAACTGGTACTATTGGCTCGGGTTTAGGCTGAGCAGTGTAGGCTAAAATATCTGAAATATCTTGATCCGAAAAACCTGGATAAGGCGTCATTGGAGTTCCGTTATACTCATTATAGATTTTATTAGCATAAGCATCACCTGCTTTAATTAAAGCAGAACTGTTACGCATCCAAGACTTAAGCCATTCCCTATCTAAACCTTGCTCTTCTGCTAGTCTTGCCTCTACATTACGTAAAGCAGGACCAGTCATTGCCTTATCTAATTTATGACAAGCAGCACAGTTAACATTGTATAAGGATTTCCCATTAACAGGGTCACCTTCTTGAGCATTAAGTGAGGTTGAAAACGTAAGTAATAAAATAAAACCGAGATGAAGAATCTTTGAGGTTATATTACGGTAGATCACCTGTTTCATATTGTTGGTTGAATTATCTTCTAAACTTTGGTACGCTTTTTTCATTCAATAAAGAAAAAACATGTTTATAAAAACTCATGCAAAAGTAATATTTAAAGTCGATTTTCGAAATGTTAGCGAACTGTTAATGCTTAATTTATAGTAATTCTAAATAACATTTTTTAGCGACTTACGTTGAATATAAATATCTTTACATTTAAATACAGAATTATGACATTTAAAACCAACTATTTAAGTATAGTAATATTACTTATCTCGATTTCCCTTACAGGTAATGCACAGCAAGGCAAGGTTAATGTTAGTCAAGACAGTGATATTGATAAATTATTAGAATATAAGAAGGATATTAAAACCACAAAGGTTTATAAAATCCAAGTATTTGATAGTACAGATCCTGATAAGGCACAAAGAGAGAAAGCTAATTTTTTAAATGCTTTTGGTCAATGGCCTGTAGAAATAGTTTGGAACACTCCAAATTATAAAGTTTGGGTAGGTAATTTTGCAACACGATTAGAAGCTGATCGTGCTTGGGCGAAAATTAAAAAGAAATATATGTATGCTATTATTTTTCAACCAAAGTTGGATAAAAATTGATTGCTTTTTAAGGTGTTTTTAATTTTCTTCTTACTGTATTTATAAGTCGAGGAATAAAAGGTCTTCGTTTTACAAAAATTTTTCTTTTATCTTTATTGTAATCTTCATAATTACATGTCACTAATTCCTTAGGGACATTGGTAAAGCTATTATTAGAACCATGCATGCTATAATTGCAAATAGCGTAATTTTTATTGTCTTTATTTTGGATATTGAAAAAGGGGGAAGAATCATTAAAGGTTCTTACTGAAATATCACAACTATCGACGATATACATTTCTATGGAGAATAGCAAATAGTTGTCTTTTATATCACCTAGTAGTTCTGGGTACTTTGTTTTTGAATGAAACTTAGAATTACTAATTTTATAATTTCTATCGTTAGTGCAATAAAAAACTGAGTTGTAATTGAAACTACTTAATTTTTTTAGCATGACTTCTTCATTCATGCTGTCGTTCAATTTTTTATTCAAACGATCACCTCGTCTTAGATGCAATCCTATGACAGGTTTTTCTAATCTATTTAATATTTGATCACCTATGTCTTTGATATGTTGCGGAGCTGAAACCAAAGGCACTACAAACTTTACACCAACACCATGATATAATTTAGCCAAACTAAAGGCTTTGTATGTCTTTTTTAAATTCCAGAAATTATCATCTTTTAAATTTCTAACTACTAAAGTTTGAGTAGAATTATAATCAAATGGTTTATCTTCAATATTCAAAATAGCATTAGATTCTATGCCTTTTTCTATTTCTAAAAAGTGATGTTCAAGCATAAATTCAACATCTATTTTATCTATACTGAGATACGCATCAATCAAATAACTTTCTAGAGGTTTCCCATTATTGTGCTGAGAACCTAATTGAAATTTTGGGATAACTGCTATTCTATTACTCAATTTCGCTTCAGCCAACAAAATCAATAAGCAAGATCTTCGGTCTAATAAACCTTCACCATATTTTTTAGATGCTTTATAATAGAGATATTTCATTGATAAACTTTCAATTATTAAGTTTTAAATCTAATAAAAAAAGCGACCAATTGGTCGCTTTTTTATAATTCTATAAGTTGTTATTTCAACTTTTTCTTAACTTCTACTTCTTGGAAAGCTTCTATAACATCACCTTCGACAATGTCATTATAGCCTTTGATTTGCATACCACAATCGTAGCCTTTAGCAACTTCTTTAGCATCATCCTTAAATCGTTTTAAAGCTTCAAGTACACCTGTATAAACAACTACACCATCTCTAATAATACGGATTCCAGAATTTCTAAAGATTTTACCATTCATAACCATACAACCTGCGATATTTCCTACTTTAGAGACTTTAAATATTTCTCTAATTTCTGCTGTACCTGTAACTTCTTCTTTAACCTCTGGAGACAACATACCTTCCATCGCATCTTTAAGGTCGTTAATGGCTGCATAGATAATAGAATATGTTCTAATATCAATTTCTTCCTTATCTGCAATTGTTCTTGCATTGCCTACAGGTCGAACATTAAATCCGACAATAATAGCGTCTGAAGCTGTTGCTAATAACACATCACTTTCTGTAATGGCACCAACACCTTTATGTATAATATTAACTTGAATTTCTTCAGTAGATAATTTTTGGAATGAATCTGTTAAGGCTTCAACAGAACCATCTACATCACCTTTAAGGATTATATTTAACTCTTGGAAATCACCAAGCGCAATACGTCTTCCTATTTCATCAAGTGTGATATGTCGTTGGGTTCTAACCGATTGCTCGCGTTGTAATTGCGTACGTTTTGTTGCAATCTGTTTCGCTTCACGTTCGTCTTCAAATACATTGAACTTATCACCTGCTTGTGGTGCTCCATCTAGACCAAGAATAGATACTGGAGTTGCAGGGCCAGCCTCAGCAACATCATGTCCACGTTCATCTTGCATGGCTTTTACTTTACCACTATTCTTACCAGCTAATACATAATCACCAACTTTTAATGTTCCTGCTTGTACTAAAATTGTTGACACATATCCTCTACCTTTATCTAAATAGGCTTCAACTACTGTGCCAATTGCAGCTTTATTTGGGTTTGCTTTTAGCTCTAATAGTTCAGCTTCAAGTAATACTTTTTCTAATAATTCTTTGACACCAGTTCCTACTTTAGCAGAAATATCGTGAGATTGAATTTTCCCTCCCCAATCTTCTACTAAAAGATTCATTTGTGCCAATCCTTCTTTTACTTTTTCAGGATTTGCATCTGGTTTATCTATTTTGTTAATCGCAAATACTATAGGAACTCCTGCAGCTTGGGCATGAGAAATCGCTTCTTTTGTCTGTGGCATAATAGCATCATCTGCTGCAACCACTATAATAGCTATATCAGTAACTTGCGCACCACGCGCACGCATGGCTGTAAAAGCTTCGTGACCAGGTGTGTCAAGAAATGCGATTTTTTGACCACCCTCTAACTCAACTCCATACGCACCAATGTGTTGTGTAATTCCACCAGATTCTCCCGCAATAACATTTTCTTCACGTATGTAATCTAATAAAGATGTTTTACCATGATCTACATGACCCATTACTGTTACGATTGGAGCACGAGGAAGTAAATCTTTTGGATCATCTACTACGTCTTCGATAGACTCTTCAATATCTGCTGTGATGAATTCTACACCAAATCCAAACTCTTCAGCAACAATCGTTAGTGTTTCCGCGTCTAGTCTCTGGTTCATAGTAACCATCATACCTAAAGACATACATGCCGAAATAACTTGTGTTACTCCAACTTCCATCATTGTAGCTATCTCACTAACGGTTACAAACTCAGTAACTTTTATAGTTTTACTTTCTGCTGCTGCAATTTCTTGATCAATTTCAGTTTGTTCTCTGTGTTGATCTCTCTTATCTCTTCTATATTTAGCGCCTTTTCCTTTATTAGATTTACCTTGTAATTTCTCAAGTGTTTCTCTAATTTGTTTCTTAACATCTTCTTCAGTAGGCTCTTCCTTAACCACTTTTGGTCTTGCAGCATTTCCCCCTCTTCCTTTTGGGCCACCTCTTCTATTATCGAAATTCGGTTTTCCTCCAGATTCATTTCCACTTTTACTAATTCTACGTCTTTTACGTTTACTGGCATCCGCAGATCCAGCTGCAGCTGGCTTAACTTCTCTTTTCTTTTTTGGTTTATTGAACTGAGAAAGGTCAATTTTCTTTCCTGTAGTTGTTGGGCCTGAAAGCTTTTTATATTGTGTCTTCAGCGTTTCTTCAGCTGGCTCTTCAGCTTCAGTTGTTTCTGTTGATACTTCTTCTTTAGAAGTCTCTTTAGCTTTCAACTCAACTTTTTCTTCTTTTTTAACTTCTGCTTTGGGCTTTCCTACTTTAGGTTTTTCTAATTTAGGCTTTTCTGCTTTTTTCTCTACCTTTTCAGATTTTTTAGTTTCTTCAACCTCAACGATTGCTTTCGGAGTTTCTTTAGCACCAATCTTTTTAGGTGCTTCTTTTTTCTCTAATTTAGGCTTATCTAGGTCTATTTTACCAACCTGTTTCGGCCCACTTAAATCTGCTTTGGCCTTAACTACAGATTCCCTAATAGCTTGTTGCTTTTGCTTTTCTTCAATTTCGCGTTCACGTTGTTCGCGAAGCTCCTCTTTTTCTTTGAGTTTTGCTTCGCTAACCTCTTGAGCCTTTTCGCGCTTAGATGCATCTGTCTGAAATTCATCAGAAAGCGTATCATAAACTTCTTGCGAAATTTTGGTATTAGGACTTTTCTCAACTTCTATGCCTTTGGATTCTAAAAAATCCACAGCACGATCAATAGAGATGTTTAACTCCCTTAATACCTTATTTAATCTTGTTTGAGCCATAAATTGCCTGTAATATAACTTATATATATACTATACCTATTCAACTTCAAAATGTCATTATAACATTTTAAAAATTTAAGACGGTATTATTCTTCAAATTCTTCTCGTAGAATTCTAATAACTTCTACTATAGTTTCTTCTTCTAAATCTGTGCGTTTTACCAAGTCAACAACATCTTGTTCTAAGATGCTTTTAGCAGTATCTAAACCTGCTTTGCTAAATTCAGCGATAACCCACCCTTCAATTTCATCAGAGAATTCTTTTAATTCTACATCTTCTTCTGCGCCCTCTCTAAACACATCAATCTCATAACCTGTTAACTGACCAGCCAAACGAATGTTATGACCACCTCTTCCAATGGCTTTAGATACCTCTTCAGGTTTTAACAACACCTCAGCACGCATCGTCTCTTCGTCTAATTTTAAAGAGGTTACTCTTGCTGGGCTTAATGCTCTTGTTACAAAAAGTTGAATGTTATTTGTGTAGTTGATTACATCAATATTTTCATTTCCTAACTCACGTACAATACCGTGAATTCTTGAACCTTTCATACCAACACAAGCTCCAACAGGATCAATTCTATCATCATAAGAATCTACTGCAACTTTGGCTTTTTCACCTGGAATACGAACCACTCTTTTAACCGTGATTAAACCATCGAAAACTTCTGGTATCTCTTGCTCAAATAATTTTTCTAAAAACATTGGTGATGTTCTAGACATTACAATAGCTGGCTTACTTCCTTTTAATTCGACACTTTCAATAATCCCTCTAACATTCTCACCTTTTCTGAAAAAATCTGAAGGAATTTGTTTGTCTTTTGGAAGAATAATTTCGTTACCATCGTCATCTAACAAAATGATTGCTCTATGTCTAATGTGATGAACCTCTGCTGTATATATCTCACCTTCTAATTCTTTAAAGTGCTTATATATATTTGTATTGTCGTGTTCGTGAATTTTAGAAATCAAGTTCTGTCTTAATGCCAAGATAGAACGTCTACCAAGATCAATCAATTTAACTTCTTCTGCAACGTCTTCACCAACTTCAAAATCTGGCTCTATTTTCTGAGCTTCAGACAGTTCAATTTCCTGATTTGGCTCTTCTACATCACCATTTGCAACAACAATACGATTTCTCCAAATTTCTAAATCCCCTTTATCTGGGTTTATAATAATGTCAAAGTTATCATCATCCCCATATTTCTTCTTCAATGCATTACGTAATACATCTTCAAGAATCGCCATCAGCGTAACTCTGTCTATTAATTTATCGTCTTTAAATTCTGAAAATGATTCAATTAACGCTACATTTTCCATAATTGATATGAATTAAAATTTTATTTTAACTATTGCTTCTCTAATATTAGAGAAAGCAACATTAGCCTCTTTGGTTACTGTTACTTTTCCTTTTCCTACAGGTTTGGGTTCTCTCGTTTTCCAAGTTAAAACCACTCCTTTATCGTTTACGTCGATAAGCTCGCCTTCAAAGTATTGACTGTCTAAAGTTTTAACTTCTAAGTTTCTACCTACATGCTTTTTATATTGTCTTGGCAAAACCAATGGTGTTGCGGCACCAGATGACAATACTTCTAGAGAGAAATCGTACTCATCTCTATCCATATTATGTTCAATGGCTCTACTGATGAACATACAATCTTCTACCAAGACTCCGTTATCGCCATCTACTACAATTTTAATTGCCTTATCACCAGATAAACTAAATTCTATTAAGAATAAGTCTTGTCTCTCTGCTAAAGCACCTTGCAATAAGTCTTCTACCGTTTTCTTGAACATTTCTTGATATAAAAAGAGAGGACTTTTCGTCCTCTCGTGTATTCATTTTCGTAAACAACGGTGCAAATATACGACATTTATATTGATTTTTCAAAGCTTCATAATGTGGAATTATTTTCATAAATTTATGAGACTAACAAAAATCGAAATAAATGAACAAAATATTAGTACCTACTGATTTTTCTGAGCAAGCAGAAAACGCCTTAAAAGTAGCTGCATTACTAGCAAAGAAACATGATGCCGAAATCTATTTATTGCATATGATGGAAATTCCAATGCAACAAATAGATCCTGGGGCTGTCAAAAGTGATATTCCTGAAGCCTTATTTTTTATGAAATTGGCTCATAAAAAATTTGAAGATTTATTAGAAAGTGATTATTTAGAGGGCTTAACTATACACGAAACTGTCAAGGCTGATATTACTTTTAACGAAATTAAAGACGCTTGCAAAGAAGATGAAATTGATCTCATTGTTATGGGTTCTCATGGTGCTTCAGGCTTAAAGGAAATGTTTATCGGTTCTAATGCAGAAAAAGTGGTTCGCACATCTGATGTCCCTGTTTTGGTAATTAAAAATGAACACACTACATTCGAAATTTCGAATTTTGTATTTGCTTCGGACTTTAAAAATGACAATAAAGACACTTATAAACTGGCAGTGAAATTTGCAAAAGCTGTTGGCGCAAAAATTCATTTATTGATGGTAAATACAGCTAATAATTTTATTACAACAAATGATGCAAATACTCGTGTCGGTGATTTTATTTCTGGACAAGCGTTTGAAAATTACACCATTACCATACATAATGATACAAGTGTGGAACAAGGTATCTTAAATTTTTCTAAGACTGTTGATGCAGATCTTATAGGTATAAGCACACATGGGAGACAAGGAATTGCACACTTTTTAAATGGTAGTATCAGTGAAGATCTAGTGAACCATGCTAATCGACCCGTGATAACGTTTAAGATATAGCATTACTAAAAAGTATAAAAAATGAAAAATCCTAATCAAAACTGATTAGGATTTTTTTTCGTTGGCCCACTAGGGATCGAACCTAGACTCTTTGGTACCAAAAACCAATGTGTTGCCAGTTACACCATAGGCCAATCTCTCAAAATGAGGGTGCAAATTTATAACAAAGTTTCACTTGTACAAAACAAATCTATAAAAATAATTGAAATTACTTAACGTTAACTTAAAAACTTAGGCATTACTATAATAATTAGTAAATTCGCCAGCATTACTAAGTACCTTTTTCATGACAGATTTTAACTTTAAAAAGTGGAATACAATATTAGGATGGTTTGTTTTTGCCGTAGCATTTGCGGTATATGCACTAACCATTGAGCCAACCGTTAGTTTTTGGGACGCTGGTGAGTATATTTTAACCTCATCAAAATTACAGGTTGGGCATCCACCAGGAGCACCATTATTTCAAATGTTGGGTGCGTTTTTCTCGATATTTGCCTTAGAACCTTCTCAAATAGGTATGATAATGAATCTTATGAGTGCTGTTGCTAGTGCTTTTACGATACTTTTCATGTTTTGGACCATAAGTATACTTCTTGTCAAATTGGTTAAGTATAAAAAAGATGATAGCACTAGCAAAGGACATGCAATTTTAGGAAGTGCTTTAGTGGGTAGCTTAGCGTTTACTTTTACAGATTCATTTTGGTTTAATGCAGTTGAAACAGAGGTGTATGCAATGGCTACACTCATAATGGCTGCTATGTTTTATTTAGCATTGCGCTGGGAACAAGACATGCACAAACCAAGAGGTAACCGTTGGCTTATTCTTATTGCTTTTGTAATTGGTTTATCTTTTGGTGTTCACTTTATGGGATTATTAACTATTCCGGCAATTGGTCTTATCTACTATTTTAAGAATTACAAAACCATTACGGTTAAGAATTTTATAATTGCCAATATCGCTTCTGCTGCAATTCTACTTTTTATATTTAAGTTACTTCTACCTTCTGCATTAAAGCTTTTTGGTTACTTAGAAGTGTTTTTTGTAAATTCAATTGGACTACCTTTTAATTCTGGTACGATTATTACGGGATTAATAGTTCTAGCCTTCTTTTATTTTGGTCTGAATTACACCAAGAAAAAAGGTCTGATACACGCTAATACATTAGTGCTGAGTTTAATGTTTATTTTTATTGGCTTTTCATCGTGGATGATGCTCCCAATTAGAGCTAATGCACATGTTATAATTAATGAAAATGACCCTTCTGATGCACGAGAACTTTTAGCATATTATAATTTAGAGCAATATCCTGAAACACATTTGTTTTATGGTCCTCAGTTTACTGAAATATATTCTGGAGCAGATGAAGATCAACCTTTTGTAGATGATAAAAAGAATTATGAAAAGGATGAAGAAAAAGGTGAGTATGTAATTATAAACGATTGGGAAGGAAGCAAGCAAAACTATAACCACGAGCATGCTTCAATTCTTCCAAGAATGTGGAGTAGTGAGCACGCCGAAAATTATATGATGTTTACGGGTTTAATTGACTTCAAAGTTAATCCAAGTTTACAAACTCGTGCCTATAACGAAGCACTTAATGCTGGTTATACAGAAGAGCAAGCAGGTCAGTACTCCGTACAAGAAAAGCGACGGTTCGACCAGATTATTAATGATTTTAGAATGCGAATCGCTCAAGGCGAAATAGATTATGAAGATTACGATCAGTTTTTGAGACGTTACGGACAACAGTATTTGGTGATTGAAAAACCTTCGTTTATGGATAATACCATGTACATGTTTCAATATCAATTTGGTTATATGTATTGGAGGTATTTTATGTGGAATTTTACTGGACGGCAAAATGATATTCAAGGAAAATATGATGATTTTAATGGTAATTGGATTTCTGGAATAGATCTAATTGACCAATGGCATATTGGGCTATCTCAAGACAATCTACCAAGTGATGTTAAAGAAAACAAAGCCCGAAACACGTATTACTTTTTACCATTATTACTTGGACTAGTTGGGTTCTTCTTTTTACTATATTCAGACCTTAAACGATTTTGGGTTTTATTAGTATTCTTTTTATTAACTGGTTTAGCTATACAATTTTACACCAATGTAAGACCTTTTGAACCTAGAGAACGTGACTATTCTGTTGTAGGTTCATTTTATGTATTCGCCATTTGGATTGGTTTTGGAGTCTATGCTATATATGACCTTTTAAAATCTAGCTTTAAAACAAAGCTTTTAGCACCAACAATTACATTGGCTTGCCTCATTATTGTGCCTGGTGTTTTAGCAGCTAATAATTGGGATGATCATGATCGTTCTGGTAAATATACTGCCAATGCTATGGCTCGTAAATATTTAGAATCTTGCGCACCTAACTCCATACTCTTTACCATAGGAGATAATGATTCTTTTCCACTGTGGTATCTGCAAGAAATTGAAGGTGTACGTACAGATGTACGCGTGGTTAATACGAGTTTATTTCAAACAGCATGGTATATTGACCAAATGAAACGTAAAGCTTATGAAAGCGACCCTATTCCGTCACAACTCACTCACAAACAATATCGTGATGGTACAAGAGATGTAATTATTAGAAGAGAAATAACTAAAGATACTTTGCCCATCAAAAGTTTTATGGATTTTGTCTCTAGTGAAAAGCCCAGTACTAAATTTAGATATGTTGTTGAAAAACAAGGTGAAGACCCAGGGCAATATCCGTCACATTTATTGAATTCAAATTATTTTCCTACCAAGTACATAAGCATTCCTGTAAATAAGGAAATGGTTCTTAAAAACGGCATTGTAAAGCCTAAAGATGGAGACAGGATAGAGGATAATCTTTATACTGAGATTAGTGGTAGCTATATTTATAAGAACCGCCTCTTAATGTTAGATATTATCGCTAACAATAATTGGGAACGCCCAATTTATTTTACTGGTGGAGCATTTGGTGACGAAGATTATATATGGCTAAAAGACTATTTGCAACTCGATGGCATGTGCTATAAACTAGTACCTATAAAAACAGCTGTTGATAGAGCTAATCCTTATGACATGGGTCGTGTGGATGCCGATTTGATGTATGACATGGTTAAAACATGGAATTGGGGAGGAAGCGGAGAAGACATCTATCATGATATTGAAACTAGACGAAACGGAATTACCTTTAGAGGTAATTTAGCCCGACTGATCGAACAACTCATCAACGAAGATAAATTAGATAAAGCTGAAGAGGTAGCAGATATTGCCATGGAAAAAATGCCTGTGGATAAATTCGGTTTCTACTCCCTACTAGAGCCTTACATTAGTGCTTATTTTGAAATAGGAAATGTAGAAAAAGGCCGAGCGCTTTTTAAAGATGTTGCTAAGAAATATCAAGAAAACCTTGTTTACTATAGCAATTTATCTCTTAAAAACCAAGAACGAAAAGTTGGTGAAGACATCTATCTAGATATCCAACGTTACAGAGCTTTAGTAGATATTTTAGTTGTTTATAATGATAAAGATTTTGCTTTAGAAGAAACTAAGACATTTAATAGCTACTTAGGCCTTTTTGACGAATTAATGAATAGTTATAATACTGACGAATTACCAGAAGTACCTGAGGGTATCGATAAACAAACATCTGTTAAAGATACAATTAAGAATATATCACCAGAAGACTAAATTAGTATGCAGATAATTCCAGCAAAAACCCCTGGATTTGTAAAAACATTATTTCCGAATTTTGTATGGAGTATCGTTACTGATAAAAAAGAGCTTTACCTTACATTTGATGATGGACCAACACCTGAAATCACGGATTGGGTTCTGAAAATTTTAAAACAATACAACGCAAAAGCGGCATTTTTTTGTATTGGTAACAATATTGAAAAGCACCCAGAAATTTTTCGAAATATAATTACAGAAGGTCATTCTATTGGTAATCACACTTTCAACCATCTAAAAGGGTGGAAACATAAAACAAAGGACTATATTAAGGATGTATTATATACACAGAATTTAATAAATTCTGAGATCGTAAATGATAATTCCCCAACAGAAAAACTCTTTAGACCTCCTTACGGCAAGTTTAAAAATAAACAAAGCAAAAAATTGCTTGAATTAGACTATCGAATTGTATTGTGGGACGTTTTATCTTATGATTGGGATAGTTCTGTAAGTAAGGAAAATTGTTTTAACAATGTTGTATCAGCAGTAAAAGAGGGCAGTATTATTGTGTTTCATGATAGTGTAAAAGCATCACGAAATCTAAAATATGTGTTACCTAAAGTTTTAGAATATTATAGTGAAAGAGGTTTTGAGTTTAAAAGTTTGCATTAATACCTACAAGATTCTTCATAATCTAAACATTAGAGTAAAAAGATTTAGGAAAATATAAAACTCTATCAACTATAAAATGAGATTCCTGCCTGCGCAGAAATATTAGACGTACTCTTGAATAATCCCAATTAAGGTATTCGCATCTTGTTCTCCGCTATGACGCCACTTCATTTCGCCATTTTTGTAAATAATTAACGTAGGTAAACCTTTAACTCGGAGTGCCTCCGCTAGATCCTTATTTTTATCAACATCAATTTTAATGACTTTAGCCTTATCACCTAAAGCCGCAGCTACATCTCTTAGTACAGGATGCATTGCAATGGATTGGTCGTTCCATTCTGTGTAGAAGTCTAATAGAACAGGTATCTCAATATCTATTAATTCCCCAAATTTTGACATACTTTATCGTTTTTAGTCAAACATGTTATACAAACCTACATAAAATTTTAATAGAAAACCTTAGCAAGTTCAGTACTAGTGATATAAAAATAAACAATTCTAAACAATTATGCCTCTTTTGCTCCCTTTTTGAGCTCAATTACGGTAATTTCTGGCCATATACCAACTCTTCCTGGATATCCAAGATAACCAAAACCTCTATTTACATTAATGTATTGACCTAAAGATTCATAAATACCTGCCCATTGTTTGTATCTCCATTTTACAGGACTCCACTTTATCCAACCTGGTATTTCAATTCCAAATTGCATACCGTGTGTATGTCCACTTAATGTAAGATGATAGTGGTAATCATCATTAACAACCTCCGCATCCCAATGGCTTGGGTCGTGACTCATTAAAATTTTAAAATCGTCTGGTTTAATTTGTTCTGATGCTTTCCTTAAATCACCAGCTTTTTTAAAGCCTCCTTTTCCCCAATTTTCAACACCAATTAAAGCTAAACGCTCTCCGTTTTTTTCTAAATACCTACTTTCATTTAACAATAAATCAAACCCAATTTCCTTCTGTATTGCTTTTAAATCCTCTAGATTTTGAGCCTTTTTTTTTGGTGTGTCCCAATCTACATAGTCTCCATAATCATGGTTTCCTAAAACTGAGAACTTGCCATCTTTAGCTTCTAATCTTTCAAAAGTAGATTTCCAAGGCACCATTTCCGAGGCTTTATTATTTACCATATCTCCTGTAAACAATAAAACATCAGATTTTTGTTCATTTACCAAATCAACCGCATATTCAATCTTTTCTTTATTATCAAAACTACCTGAATGTATATCACTAATCTGTGTAATTCTATAACCATCGAAAGCTTCTGGCAAGTCCTCAAAATGTAGCGTATAATTTAACACTCTAAAATTGTATTTCCCTTTATACATGCCATAAAGCAATGACGTAAAAGGAATAGCCGCAATACCTAGCGCTATCTGACTAACAAACTTTCGCCGAGATGGTATATAAAAAGCTTCTTTAGTGGCTAATTTGTCATACAATCCTAAAACACCTCTAATGATATCTTCTCCTAAAAGAATAGGTAACAAAACTATATTTAAAGACATAAAGACCAATAGAAACCCAAAGGCATAACTTTTAATAGGGCTCAATACACGACCTTCTGCTGATGTGGTAAATTGAAAAATAAAATTACCAACAACAATTAAAGCTATAGCTATAAATAAATAATGTATCCATGTTTGCTTTGTAACTGTTTTAATAGCTTGAAAGCCATAAATGGTAAATAAAACATATATTATAATAAAGATAATCCAACGAATCATGAGTGAAATTTAATGTGACAAATTTAAGGATATGCATATCGACTTATCTTATGAAAGTGTTAAAGGTTTTTAACCCTAAATTAGTAAAGGTTTTCGATGCTGTTTTAAAATGAACTGTAATAGACTCGTTTGGTAGTAAATCAAAGAAATTATCAGAAAAATGACCTTTTGTTTCTGTGAATAAAAAGACATTTTTTTGAAGCGTTTTACTCGATAGTTCTATATTAAATCCATCTTTAGTTTTTGTAATTTTCTTTATAATTTCAGCTTGTTTAAGCTTTAAATCTTTGGGTTTTACCATGTAAAAATAGGAGGTGTGCTTATTGAATTTCGAAATTAATACAGTTTCATTTTTATTAAACTTGATGCTTTTTAAATATAGTTCATGTTTTATTACGCTTGAATTTGAATCAACTCTTATTGTTGTAGAATCTTCCCAAATCGTAATTCCATTAAAATCCATTAATTTCAGATCTAGTGATCCCTCTTCAGAGTTTAAACCATCATTGACTATCCAAGTCTTTAGTATGTCTTTTTTAATTTTTGAAGAAATCAATACGTTTTCAAAACTACGTTTGACCTTATAATGTAATGCTTTCCAATTCCCAAAATAATCAATGCTAGACCATGATACTGAAGGCCAGCAATCGTTAAGCTGCCAAAACAAGGTTCCCATATTGTAAGGCTTAGCGCGTCGTTGTGCTTCAATGCCTTTGGTAATACCATAGGCTTGCAAGACTTGACTCATATAGACATAATCCTCTGCGTTATCTGGAACTGGAAAGTCACGCTTCATATATTCATCAATCAATTCGAAACCTCTTGAATGTTTTTGATGATTTTTAAATCCTTCAGACGTAATTTCTATTGAATCATTCTGATTGATATATCGAATGGTTTCATAACTAGGAAACGACTGAAACCCAAACTCACTCATAAAACGCGGTACGTTTTCTTCAAGATGTTTAAAAGGATATCCATCGTGCCAAATCCACCAATCGTGTGCATCTCCTTCAGTTTTATATTTTGGATTGCCTCTTCCATATTTTGGAGAGCTTTCCCAATATTCGATATCAGTTAAACCTCTTACAGTATTTGGTAAAATCGAATCAAATACTTTTAAATAGTTACTCCAAATTTCCTCTTTTTCTTCTTCGCTCCTATTAGCTTGCCAGCCCCAACGATGCCAACCTTCTGAGTTTTCGTTATTACCACACCATAATGCAATAGAAGCGTGATTCCTAAGTCGCTTTACATTGTCTTCAACTTCTTTCCTTACATTCTCTAAAAAGTCTTTATCTCCAGGATACATAGCACAAGCAAACATAAAATCTTGCCATACTAGTATCCCTTTTTCATCGCACAAATCGTAGAAAATATTATTTTCATAAATGCCACCTCCCCAAACTCTGAGCATATTCATATTAGCATCAACGACATCAGTTAATAGTTTTTCATAATGCGCATCTGTAACTTTATTTTGAAAGCTATTTTGTGGAATATAATTCGCTCCTTTTCCGTAAACAGGGATATCATTAACTTTGAAATAAAAAGATTCTCCTATACTATCTTTTTCAGTGACTAATTCTATAGTTCTTAATCCTTTTTTGACTGAAAAGCTATCTAAGATTTTATCATCTTCTTTTACGACTACTTTTATATCATATAAATAAGGTTCACCAAGATTATGTGGCCACCAACGTTTAGGGTTATTAATCTGAAAAGGAATTCCTGGATTGTAATTTGAAGGATTAAATTGTCTTCCATTAATTAGGCTATCATTTACATAAACTTCATAAACCAAATCTTTTTCTAATTTAGAATCAAATTCTACTTGCGCGACCAGTTTGCAAATTGAGTCATTCAATTCAACATAATTTATGTAAGTATTTTTAATCTTAAAATCATCCCAAGCCTTCAATTTTATTGGTCGCCAAATACCATTTGTATTTAATTCTGGTCCCCAATCCCAACCGTATTGAAATTGTGCTTTTCTAGTAAAAACACGATTGCTTACTGGAAGTTTGTATGGCAATTTTTCTTTTTCAATTGCTTCATATTTTGTAGTTGATTCAAATAGAATTCTGAGTTCATTTTCTGACTTTAAAAGCAATTTTATATCTACATTCCATTCTCTAAACGCATTATTAGCTTTTAAAATTAAACTGTCGTTTAAATATACCGAAGCATAGGTGTCTAAACCTTCAAAATTAAGTTCTATATTTTTTTTTTCGAGTGTTTCTTCATCCAATGAAAATGACGTTTTATACTCCCAATCGGTTTCAGAAACCCATTGTAAGTCTTTTTCATTGTCTCCAATAAACGGGTCTTCAATTAAGCTATGATCTAACAGATCGGAATGCACGCTACCTGGAACAGTTGCAGAGCGCCAAACCGATTCGGTTACTTTTTTGAGTTGCCAACTACTATGCAACTCAAAAGTCACTGGGAGATCGTGTTCTGGCTGACATCTATAAGCTAACAAGATGAGAAGCAATAAACTATAACGCATTTAAGATGGCTTTAATTTTTTGTGGATCTGAATAGGTTAATGGTATTGAAAACATAGATTGATCAGAAGGTAAAGTTGATGAAGCTGAAGCGTGAATCTCTTTCAAACCTGTCTCTTTAAACTTTTTGGTATTCTCCGATGAAATGCCTCCACCTGCTAAAATTATAATTCTACCTTTTGAAATTTCATACAACTGTTTTAATAATAGAAGTCCTTTTTCTGCTGAAGATTCTTGTCCAGAAGTTAAAACTCGTCTTACTCCTAAATCGATTAATTGCTCTAATGTTTCTTTAGGGTTTACAACCTCATCGAAAGCACGATGGAACGTAAAGGATAATGGTTTTGTCAACTCTACTAATTCTTTTGTTCTAATTAGGTCAATAGTTTTATTTGTATTTAGCACTCCAGAAACAATACCTTGACATCCTAACTCTTTACAGAGTTGAATATTATGTTTCATAATATCAAATTCTGCATTTGAGTAAACAAAACATCCACCTCTAGGTCTAATTAATACAAAAATTGGAATTGATAATTTATCTACAACTTGTTTCAGTAAACCATAAGATGGCGTAATACCACCAACCGATAATTCTTGGCATAATTCTACGCGATGTGCTCCTGCATCTTGAGCATTTTTAGCAGATTGATATGAATTGGCACAGATTTCTAATTTCATATTTACTATCATTCCTTCGCAGGCAGGAATCTTATTAATTTTACTTCAAAGTAGATTCCGCATCAAGTGCGGAATAACAATCACTACGTCACTTCGAGTGATTTGTGAGGTACGAGCAAATTGTATCGAGAAGCATTCAACTGGTTCTCGATACAAAATTGCAAAAAAGCAATTTCACTCGAACTGACGTCAGTTAATTATTATTTCATCAATAAACGTCCAAGCTTTATTACCAGCACCTTGTTTATCTTCTGAAATTATACCATAATTTTGAATCTTAAACCTTAAAACTCTAGCCTTTTTTCCTTCGATTTCAAAATTAAATTTCGTGAATGAATTTTCAAAATTAAAAACAGAAATATACTTAAAATCATCATCATCAAATGCAAGCTTTACTGCTTTTGGAGCATATATCCATTGTCCATTTCCGTTATAAAATCGAGTTTCAATAGTATTAATTTCTGTTTCTTCACCAAAATCAATAGTAATCTCAATATCCTCGCCCCAAAATCCTAACCATTCTTTATCACCATATCGTGAATCACTACCACTAATTCCATTTATTAATCCTTCTGCTCCGCTACCAGAATACGCTTTATGAGGTACTTTATCAATTGTTATCTTCTTCCCAACAGCTTTATGGAAATCGATATTTTGATTAAAGGTTTTCCCTAATTTTGCTTCTGTATTAAATACAGCAGCTTTTAGTTTTGTGCTATTTGTAATTGAAATTTTAGACTTATAAATTTCTGACTTCAAATTGGGTTCACTTCCATCTAAAGTATATCGAATAGTTTTGTCTTCTGTTAAGGTCTTAAATTCAAAGAAAGGTTTTCCTGCTTCTGAAACTAAATTGCCTTCAATTTCATATAAATGATTGGCATAATTAATACCTAGCGCGTCTAAACGTCTATAAAAATTCTCTAATCTTAATACAAAATCTTTATAATTTTTTCGATTTGTATGTGACCAAACCACCTCACTCATTGCCAACATTCTTGGGTAAACCATATATTCTACTTGCTTTTCTGTAGGCATGTATTCTGTCCAAATATTGCCTTGTGCTCCTAAAACATATTTAGATTCTTCTTTAGTTAACCCTTCAGGAATTGGGTTAAAACCATACACTTTTTCTAGTGGTAAAAAACCACCAATGGCTAATGGCTCATCTTCACTAACGGACTGGTAATAATCAAAGTAACAATGCGATGTTGGTGTCATTACTACATTATGACCAGACTTGGCAGCTTCAACAGCACCACTAGTTCCTCGCCAAGACATTACGGTTGCATTTGGAGCTAAACCACCTTCTAAAATTTCGTCCCAACCAATAATTTGTCTCCCTTTAGAATTGAGGTATTTTTCCATTTTAGTGATAAAATAGCTTTGTAATTCGTGTTCATCTTTTAATCCTTCAGTTTTTATTAATGCTTGGCAATGAGAACAGTTTTTCCATCGCGTTTTTGGAGCTTCATCACCTCCAATATGAATATATTCACTTGGAAACAGTTCTAAAACTTCCTCTAACACATCTTCTAAGAAGGCAAATGTTTTTTGATTTGGGCAATAAATTTCTTCAAAAACTCCCCATTTTTTAGCAACTTCAACTTGTTCGCTTGTACACCCTAATTCTGGATAAGCTGCAATTGCTGCTTGCGCATGACCTGGCATTTCAATTTCTGGAATCACAGTAACAAAGCGTTGTTTTGCATAGGCAACAATGTCTTTTACCTCTTCTTGTGTATAATAGCCGCCGTATTTTTTTCCATCAAACTGATGTGGTAGATCGCTATAATGACCAACTAAAGTTTCGTCTCTAAATGCTGAAATCTCTTGTAATCTTGGATATTTCTTAATCTCAATACGCCAACCTTGATCATCTGTTAAATGCCAATGAAATGTATTCATCTTTAGCATTGCCATGGCATCGATATATTTTTTTATAAAACCGACAGAAAACATATGGCGAGAAACGTCTAAATGCATTCCTCGATATAAAAATTGTGGTGCATCAGTAATTATTATCGATTTAATTTCTAGATACTTACCCTCAAAACTTCCATTTTCAAAAGATGGAGGTAATAATTGACGTAAAGATTGCACAGCATAAAATGCGCCTTGATCAGTTTTTGCTTTTATTTTAATAGTTCCTGGTAAAATTTCAAGACTATAACCTTCCGGATTAACAATTGTTTCATCTACAATAAATGAAATTTTACTATTTCTCCTCAACTTTAACTTACTACCATTTTCAATATACTCCTTTAAAAAATTAGCAGAAATCTTAAGTCGTTCATCATATTCTATTCCTGTTTTCTTATTTAAAATAAAATTCCAACTTGCTGAGATTGAATTTGAAGGCGTTGGTATTATTACAGAACGCTCTGCTTCATGAGTTTGCGAATTACAATTAATCAAAACGCTTGTAAAAACACATATTGCAAATATTTTCCTGAAATTCATTTTAGTATATTAGATGCATTAAAATTAGCAATCTTTTGATGAACGTTAAACAAACTCCTATTTTAATTGTGCTTACCTTATTTTTAAGTTGCAATAATTCACCATCAATTTCAGAAGCACAAAAAGACAAACCGCTTATTAATTACGTAAATACCTTTATCGGTACAGGTGGTCATGGACACACATATCCTGGTGCTACAATGCCTTTTGGGATGATGCAACTGAGTCCAGACACACGACTAGACGGTTGGGATGGTTGTTCTGGTTATCATTATACCGACGAATATATTTATGGCTTTTCTCATACACATTTAAGCGGAACAGGGATTAGCGATTATGGAGATGTACTCTTAATGCCTACTAATGAACATAACTTTCATAATGGAGCTGATGGTAAAAAAGGCTATCGTGCCCATTTTTCACATGACAATGAAGTCGCGGAACCAGGATATTATAAGGTGCATTTAGATTCTACAAATATTGATGTAGAATTAACCGTTTCTAATCGAAGTGGAATTCATAAGTATCAATTCTCATCGGCAGAAAACCAATATGTAATTTTAGATTTGGTTCACCGCGATAAAGTATTGGATGCAAAAATTGAAAAGATTTCTGAAACTGAAATTGTTGGTTATCGCTATTCGGAAGCTTGGGCAAAAGACCAACGATTATTCTTTGCGATAAAAACATCTCACCCTTTCAATGATATGTTGCAATCCCCTCCTGATTTTGAAATACCAGGAGCTAGAAGAACATCTTTAAGTTTTATTAATCCGAATAACGAACCTGTTATTATTAAAGTCGGAATTTCTGCTGTTGATATAGATGGTGCACGTAAAAACTTAGAAGCTGAAGTTTTAAATAAAGATTTTGAAACTGTTAAATCTGAAGCACAAAACACTTGGGAAACACAACTTGAAAAGATTGTGATTGAAAGTGATGACATAGATAAAAAGACTAATTTTTATTCGGCATTGTACCATACCATGTTGGCTCCACAATTATACCAAGATGTTGATGGACGCTATAGAGGAATGGACTTAAAAATTCATGAAACTAAAGATTTTGATTACTACTCAGTATTCTCACTTTGGGATACATATAGAGCTGCACATCCTTTGTACACCATAATTGAACAAGATAAAACAACTGATTTTATAAATACATTTTTAGCTAAATATGATGAAGGTGGCATTATGCCAATGTGGGATTTAGCTGGTAATTATACAGATTGTATGATTGGGTACCATGCCGTTCCTGTAGTTGCAGATGCCTATTTAAAAGGCATTAGAGGTTACGATACTGAAAAAGCTTTTGAAGCTATGAAACATTCTGCAACACGAGATAAATTTGGTCTTGAAGCCTACAAAAAATATGGATTCATTCCTGTGGATGAAGAAAGCGAATCGGTTTCTAAAACTTTAGAATATGCTTATGATGATTGGACGATTGCGCAGATGGCAAAAGCCATGGGTAAATCTGAAGATTATAAAACATACATTCAACGTGCACAGTATTATAAAAATGTATATGATCCTGAAACTCAATTTATGAGAGGACGTTTTAGAAATACTTGGTTTGCGCCTTTTGATCCTTACGAAGTGAATTTTAATTATACCGAAGCAAATTCTTGGCAGTACAGTTTTTATGTACCTCAAGACGTTTCTGGGTTTATAAATCTACTTGGAGGGAAAGACATATTGGAAGCACAACTCGATGAATTATTTAGTGCAAAAACTGAAACATCGGGACGTGACCAATCGGATATTACAGGTTTAATTGGACAATATGCACATGGAAACGAACCTAGTCATCACATGGCTTATCTCTATAATTTTGTCAACAAACCACATAAAACTCAAGAAAAAGTTCATCAAATATTAACTGAGCTTTACAAGAATGATCCTGATGGAGTTTCTGGAAACGAAGATTGTGGACAAATGAGTGCTTGGTATGTGTTGAGCTCCATGGGTTTTTATTCGGTAACACCAGGAAGCAATCAATATATTATTGGAACACCGCTTTTTGATAAAGCCACTATAAATCTTGAAAATGGAAAGCAATTCACTATTGTTGCTAATAATGTAAGTGATACGAAGAAGTATATTGAGTATGTTAAATTGAATGGAACTGAATTAAATAAAACCTTCTTAAACCACAATGATATTGTTTCTGGTGGAACTCTAGAATTTACCATGACAGACAATCCTGGGATTTGGGGAAGTAAAGACGATCAAGAACCAAAAACAGAAATCACAGAGCACATTATACTACCATCACCATTTATTGCTAAAGGCGATATTACTTTTAGAAATTCTACGGAAGTTGTTTTAGCCACATCGGAAACTGATGCAAAAATTTATTATGCTATAGATAATGATGATTTCAAATTATATAAAAAACCATTCACAATATCTGAAGATGCAGAAGTGAAATTATATTCTAAAAAAGGAAATCTAAAGAGTCCAGAATTGACAACCCCGTTTTTTAAAATCGATCCAAATCTCAGTATTACGCTTGAAAGTAAATTTGCTAATCAGTATTCTGCTGGTGGCAACGATGCACTTATTGATGGTATAAGAAGTACCAAAAATTACAGAACAGGAAGTTGGCAAGGCTATTGGGATCAGGACTTGGTCGCAACAATTGATTTAGGTTCAAAAAAAGCAATTTCATCCGTAAAAGTAAACTTTTTAAGAGATCAAGGTGCTTGGATTTTTTACCCAACAGAAGTACAATGCTTTGTCTCAAAAGACAACAAGACTTTTAAAGCTTTACCTGTACAGAAGATAAATGCTTCAGAAAGAAATAGTGGTATTAATATTAAAACTATAGAATTTATTTTAAATAATTTAGCATATAAATATGTAAAGATTGTTGCCAAGAAACTTGGTACACTTCCAGAATGGCATTTGGGTTATCCTTTGGATGGTAAAAGTTGGATCTTTGTGGATGAAATTTCGATTAATTAAAAAGACCTGTCAGGTTTTAAAAACATAGACATGGCTGGTCTGCACTAACTATAAACTAACTAGTAAAAAATAAAATGAATAACCAAAACAACAAATCAGCTTTAGCCACCTTAGTCTCAGTGTTCTTTTTCTGGGGATTTATAGCAGCTTCAAATGGAGTCTTTATCCCATTTAGTAAAACGTACTTTAATATTGACCAATTTCAATCTCAATTAGTGGATTTTGCTTTTTATGGTGCCTATTATATTGGTGCACTCCTGTTATTTATATTATCTGGCACAATGAAAAAAGATATTCTTAATAATTGGGGCTATAAAAATGGGATTATTTATGGTTTGTTATTATCGGCAATAGGGGCTTTTGTTATGTATCCTGCTACTTCAGGTGCAGAACAGGGTCAAACTGGTGTTTTCTATTTAGTACTCATCGCATTATTTATTGTTGGATTAGGGTTCTCATTACAACAAACCGCAGCCAATCCATTTGCCATTACACTTGGTGACCCTAAGACAGGATCACATCGTTTAAATTTAGCTGGAGGTATTAACTCATTCGGTACAACAATTGGTCCTGTTGTGGTAAGTCTTGTCATATTCGGTTCTGCTTCTTGGAGTACAGATGAGTTATCTCAAATGATTTCTAATAACGAAATCACTTTAGTAACAGTTCAAGGCCTGTACCTTGGTGTTGGAACATTATTTTTAGCAGCTGCAGCATTATTTTATTTTTCAAAAAAATTGCCTACACTAAAGTCCAATACTGCTTTTGAACCCGCAAATAAAGCACGGAATTTGTTGATTGTCTTAACTTTAATTATAATGGGTTGTTTCGGATACATTTTTAGTACATATTCAGGAGGTACAGTGGCTACTGAAAATGTAGAACAAACACGACTTCTTGTTTTATTTATAGCACTTTTTTCTGTAGTTACTGCTGTTTTTGTTGCCTACTCGAGAGCCTCTAAAAAACCTGAAGGTTGGGGTGCAATGAAATATCCGCAACTCGTTTTAGGTATGCTAGCTATATTTACCTATGTGGGTGTAGAAGTTACTATAGGGAGTAACCTTGGAGAACTATTAAAACAAGGAGTTGAAGATACTGGTTTAAATGCACTTGGATTACCACTACTGAATGATTCTCAACTTGGATCTTACATCTCATTATATTGGGGAGGATTAATGATTGGTCGTTGGGTTGGAGCCATAACTGTGTTTAACCCAAGTAAAGGCATGAAAAAAGCATTGCTTATTATTGTGCCATATATAGCCTTTGGAGTAATTATTTTAGTGAACTCAATAAAATATAGCTTTTCAACAAATGAAATACTCTTTTTTGCAGTTTGTATAGCAGTTCAAATTTTTGGCTTCTTTTTAGCTAAAGACAACCCTGTTAAAACCTTAAAAATATTTAGTTTTCTAGGTATGTTAGGAATGCTTATTGGTTTATTTTCTTCAGGTAATGTTGCATTATTTGCGTTCTTATCTGGTGGTTTATTCTGCTCAATTATGTGGCCTTGTATTTTTACATTAAGTATCGCTGGCTTAGGAAAATACACGTCGCAAGGATCTGCTTTTTTAATCATGATGATTTTAGGAGGTGCTATTATTCCACCTGTTCAAGGTAAATTAGCCGATGTATTTAATATTCAATCATCATATTGGATTGCTGTAGCTTGTTTTGCGTACTTATTGCTTTATGCATATAGAACAAAAATCGTTTTAGATAAGCAAGGTGTAACTTACTAGTTAAATAGATTTCCGTTTACGCGGAAACAAAAAATAATTTTTTGATGAAAAGAAGACATTTTATAAAAAAAGCTTCATTAACAGGTGTTGGTTTAGCAGTTGGTAGTTCTCTTGTTAGCTGTGACGAAGCGAAATCGAAAGAACAAAGTGCAGAAAAAACCATAGCAAATCAATCTACTGCAACTGTACCTTTAGTTATTGCCACTTGGCACGTTATTGATGCTACTGCCAAAGCAATGGAAATTTTACAAGCAGATGGAAATGCTTTAGATGCTGTTGAGCAAGGATGTAGGGTTGAAGAAGCCAATGAGAAAGGACAATCCGTTGGTAAAGGAGGCTTACCAGATAGAGATGGTAATGTGACCCTAGATGCTTCTATTATGGACAAGCATGGTAATTGTGGTTCAGTTATTTATCTACAAAACATTACACATGCGATTTCCGTGGCAAGAAAAGTAATGGAAGACACGCCTCATGTTATGTTAGCTGGTGAAGGCGCTAAGCAATTTGCCGTTACTAAAGGTTTTGAACCTGAAAATTTACTGACAGAAGCTTCAAAAGAAGCATGGGAAAAATGGAAAATTGAAGCCAAATACAAACCCATCATAAATATTGAAAATCATGACACCATCGGTATGCTGGCTATTGATAAAAATGGTGATATTTCTGGTGCGTGTACGACAAGTGGATTGGCTTATAAAATGGGAGGTCGAGTTGGCGATTCGCCAATCATTGGTTCAGGGTTATTTGTTGATAATGAAGTTGGTGCTGCTGTAGCAACTGGTTTGGGTGAAGAAGTAGTAAAAACCGTTGGTAGCTTTTTAGTTGTTGAATTGATGCGTCAAGGCAAAACGCCTCAAGACGCTTGCGAAGAAGCTATTAGTAGAATTGTTAACAAACCAAATAGTGATTATAAAAATTTTCAAGTCGGTTATATTGCAGTTAATAAACAAGGTAAAACTGGCTCATATTCTATACATCAATGGTTTAGCATGACTAAATTTCAGGGTGGAGTTAATGAACAAATTCAATCAGATTATTTTAATAAAGCATAAGTGTTTTCATTCCACTTACTAAAAATAACGAGGTACTCACTAAAAAACTAATTTCTAAACAGGACTAGCATAACTCTATAGTGCTATTAATTTTAATAAGCTGCGGTTAAATGGCTGCAGATGTGATTTTTCATATTAGAACCATTTAATTGTAAGTCTTGCTAATTTCTCTTTTAAATCTGTATATGGTGGAAATAATAATTCAGTAACACCTATTGTATGTTGTTTCACTATTGCACGCTCATTACTGAAAGCTTTAAAACCAAAGAAACCATTGCTCTTACCTATACCACTATTATTTGTACCACCAAAAGGTAAGTGGTGGTTGGCATAATGTATTACATTGTTGTTTATACATGTACCACCTGCTCTTGTATTTTCAATAATTTTTTTAGTGTTAGATTTATTTTTACTGTAAACATATAATGCTAACGGTCGCTCCTTAGAATTAACATAATCTATAGCTTCATCAATTGTAGAATAAGTTAATATTGGTAAAATTGGTCCAAAAATTTCGTCTTGTAATAATGAGGCTTCTTCTTTTAGATTTGAAACTAGCGTTGGTTCAATATATTTTGTATCTGAATCTAGCTTACCACCTATTTCAATAGTTGCATTTAAACTTTCCGCATTTTTAATATGCGACTTTAAACGTTCAAAATGTTTTTGAGTTACTATTCTTGCATACGACTCTGAATGTTCTGGCTGTTCAGTATAAAAGTTTTTCAGCCATTTTTTACAATCTTCAATAAATTTAGCTTTTATACTTTCATCTATCAACACATAATCTGGCGAGACACATATTTGGCCTGCATTCATAAACTTTCCCCACATTATTTTTTTAGCGACCATATCAATATTAGCCGTTTTATCAATAAACGTTGGAGATTTACCTCCGAGTTCTAAAGTAACTGATGTAAGATTTTTAGCTGCAGCCGTCATAACTATCTTACCTACATTTGGTGATCCTGTAAAGAAAATATGATTAAATGGTAATTTTAATAATTCAGTTGAGACTTCTGCCTTGCCTTGTACCAGGGCAACTTCATCTTCTGAAAACACATCTTCAATAATTTTAGCCATTAATGCAGAAGAATGTGGTGTCATCTCTGATGGTTTAATAATAACAGTATTACCAGCAGCTATTGCAGATACTAATGGACCAAATGTAAGATTGAATGGAAAATTCCATGGTGAAATAATTAAGCACACCCCTTTAGACTCATATATATAGTAAGAACTTGAGCCCAGCATAGACAATGGTGTTTTTACTTTTTGCTTGCGCATCCATTTATGTAAATACTGTTTTGCATGCTTAATATCACCAATAATCTGATAAATTTCAGTAAGTTCAGTTTCAACAACAGGTTTACCTAAATCTTTATATAATGCCTCTTTAATCTGTTCTCTATAGGTGAATTCTATCGCTCGCTGAAGTAAATTTAGCCTTTTAACTCTTTGACTGTAAGTGCCTTTACCTACTTTAAATTGATTGTTTTTCTGTCTTAAAAACAACTGAAAATGCGGATTATCTTTAAAATCTGTCATTCAACTATATTGTATTTATTGGGCTATATGCCATTTTTGTGTATTTCAACGGTATTTTCTACTTTCAATTACCATTCATCCATTACATCTTCAAATTCATCTATCAATTTACCTATTTTAAAGGGCTACAAGCTTAATTCGTGTAGTTCGTCGATGTTTTTTACGAACGATTGTCGGTTATCTATTTATAATATTGGTTCGTCTAAAAATTTCTTTCAAACTAAATATCTAACGTTTCTTTGACTCGAAGTTAAAACAAATATAGCTTCAACAATTATGAAAAAAGGTTTAGTAATCATATTATTTTTAACAATGTCTTTAGCAGGGTTTGCTCAGCAAGATGTTGTAGTTAACAATGAAACTGAATTTGTTGAAACTAAAGAAGCGGTAAAACCAGAAGCTAAGAAAGCTATTATCTCTGCTAAATATAAAGCTAAGGTTTTAAGAATCAACCGTAAAAAGAATAACGAAATAATTAGTATTAAAGCTTACAGAAAAAGTTTACAGATTAAAGTAAAAACTAAGAAGCTTTGTTAAAATAATCGAAATAAGACGCTATTAACCATAAATTTTTTAAAAGCCGAAACTCATGTTTCGGCTTTTTTATATATAGAACTCATTGAAACTAGTCAACTAAATTTAATTCGCCACGAGACTCTTTTTCTTTTAGTTCTTTCACTAAATCCAAAGCATCTGGTATTACATCACTACATAATATAATCAGCGATCCCTTAACGGCATTTTTAACTGCAAATTTAATGGCTTCACTTTCTGAAGGTATAATGGTCGTCTTCTTTTTAGGATCCTTCATTTTTATACCGTCATTAAGCATCTTAATAAGTTCATCTTCTGTCTTTCCACGTAAGCGTTTATCTTGTCGGATAATAATTTCATCAAACATTTCTGCGGCAATACCTCCCATTTCATTATTATCTTCAACACGTCTATCACCAATTCCTGCTATAATACCAACCTTAACAGTCGCATCTAGTTCTTCAACAAATTTTTGAAGTGCTCTCATTCCTGCTGGATTATGCGCATAATCTAAAAGAATAGTAAAGTCATTAAATTCGAATAAATTTAAACGACCTGGCGTTTGGGTAGCTGAAGGAATAAAGGTCTCTAAACCTGCTTTCATATCTTCAATACTAATTCCTTGTACATGTGCCGCTAAAACAGCAGCCAATACATTTTGAATCATGAATTTTGCCTTTCCTCCATAAGTCAAAGGAATATTTTCAGCTTTCATAAGGCGCATTTTCCACTCTCCTCTACAAATAGTAACATAGCCATTTTCGTAAACCGCAGTAATACCGTTCATACGTTGTAAGGCCTTAACATGTGGGTTGTTTTCATCCATAGAGAATAATGCTACATTACACTCTAAATTACGTCGCATATCATATACCAAATCATCATCTGCATTCAAAATAGCATAACCATCAGGTAAAACCGTTTCTGGAACCACCGCTTTTACTTTAGCTAGCTGCTCGATTGTATGAATCCCTTTTAATCCTAGATGATCTGCAGACACATTAGTAACGACAGCTACATCGCATTTTTTAAACCCTAAACCTGCTCGCAATAATCCACCTCTTGCACATTCTAAAACAGCAAAGTTAACGGTTGGATCTTTAAGGACAAATTCTGAACTTGCAGGTCCTGTACAATCTCCGGTCATTAACAATCTATTCTGAATATATACACCATCACTAGTTGTATATCCAACACGATAACCTTTCATTTTTGCTATATGTGCAATCAATCTGGTTGTCGTCGTTTTTCCATTTGTACCAGAAATCGCTATTATAGGAATACGACCTGTATCTCCTTTAATAGGAAATAATTTATCTATTACAGGAGCAGCGACGTTACGAGGTAGTCCTGTTGTCGGTGCTAAGTGCATTCTAAATCCTGGACCAGCATTAACTTCTAGTACTGCGCCTCCAGTTTCAGATAATGGTTTAGAAATATCCGTGGTCATAATATCTATACCACAAATATCTAAATCTATAATTTTAGAAATACGTTCAGCCATACTTACATTAGCAGGATGTATAATATCGGTAATATCTTCTGCCGTTCCTCCTGTACTTAGGTTTGCTGTATCTTTTAAAATTAATTGTTCACCTTCAGCAATAACGGAGTCTAAAGTATAACCAGCATCTTTAATAATAGTTTTTGTTAATTCGTTTGTTGTAATTTGTGTCAACACATTCTCATGTCCAAAACCACGACGTGGATCACTATTTACTTTATCTATAAGCTTCTGTACACTAGACTTTCCATCGCCTATAACATGTGCAGGAGTTCTAATTGCACCTGCTACTAAATGATTATTAATAACTAACAATCTATAATCTTCACCAGTGATAAATTTTTCTACGATAATAGCTCCACTTCGTGAACTCTCTTTTGCATGTCTAAATGCTACAAGTGCATCATCAACATTTTGTATATCTACAGTAATTCCTCTTCCATGATTTCCATCTACAGGTTTAATAACTAAAGGAAATCCGACATACCTACATGCTTCTTCTAAACTACGTTCACGACGAATAATATCACCTCTTGGGACTTCAACTTCTGCTTGTTCTAATAAATACTTTGTATCTTCTTTATCACAAGCCAACTCAACTCCAATACTACTGGTTTCACTAGTAACAGTAGCCTGAATTCGTTTTTGATTAGCACCATAACCTAACTGAACGAGCGAATATTTGTTGAGTCGAATCCAAGGAATTCCTCTACTTGCTGCTTCTTCTACTATAGATCCTGTACTAGGACCCAAGCGATCAGATTCACGCAGTTCTCTCATTTGCTGAATATCATCAGTCAAATCATAATCTTCACCAGCAATTAAAGCTTCACAAATTCTAACTGCAGACTTTGCAGCAAAGCGCCCAACAGATTCTTCCATATATGAAAATACAACATTATAAACGCCTTCTTCTCCATAACCACGTGTGCGTCCAAAACCTGTATCCATACCAGCTAGCGTTTGAATTTCTAAAGCAATATGTTCAATAACATGACCCATCCAGGTCCCTTCATCTACGCGCATAAAAAATCCTCCTTCACAGCCTTCAGAACAACGATGTGAATACATACTCGGAAACATAGCCTTTAATCGTTCTGGAAATCCCTCAATTTTATTTGAAGGGAATTCCTCCATTTCTTGAAGATCTAAAACCATTACAATTAACTTATGTCTTCTTACTGACCAGTAATTTGGCCCTCGCATTGCATTAATACTTCTTATATCCATTATGGTTGGTTTTTTATTAGTGAAAGATTATAAATATAGCATTTTTCAATAGAAAATTTGGCTTATTTTTGCCCAATATTTTTAGATAATATTTATGCAGAAGATAAAGGGAACTTTAATACCTATTGGCGGAAATGAAGATAAGGGTATTGAGGCAGATGAAATGTACACGCTAGAGTTTATTGAAGAAGGTATCTTATATCATGTCGTAAAAGAAGCTGGTGGTATTGAAGCTAATATTGTTGTTATTCCTACTGCATCTAGTATTCCTGTTGAAGTTGGCGAAAATTATCTAACTGCGTTTTCAACACTAGGTTGTAAAAACGTAAAAATTTTAGATATTAGATCTAAAGAAGATTCTGAAACTGAACATGCAATCGATCTTATTAAAAACGCAAATTGTGTTATGTTTTCTGGTGGAGATCAGTCTAAAATTACAGATAGAATTGGAAATACTACAATTCATAATATCTTAGCTGAACGCTATAAAATTGAAGAAGGTTTTGTTATTGCAGGTACAAGTGCTGGTGCCATGGCAATGGCAAATGAAATGATTGCAGGCGGAAGTGCATCTGAATCTTTTATAAAAGGTGCTGTAAATATGTATAAAGGTTTGAGCTTAATTCCTGAATTAATTATAGATACTCATTTTATTCGTCGTGGTCGTTTTGGAAGACAGTCTGAAGCTGTGGCTAAATTTCCAAATTTAATTGGCTTTGGGTTAGCTGAAGATACTGGTGTGATAATTAAAAATGGTAAAGATTGTACTGTTATTGGTTCTGGGATGGTTATTGTTTTTGATGGCAATACGCTTACTCATAACAATGAAAAAATATTAGAAGAAGGTACACCTATGACCATGGCCAATTTAACCATTCATGTGCTTTCAAACGGTGACCAGTATTGCGTTAAGAATAGGAAGGTTACTGTACTTCCAATTGAAGCACCTTTTATTTAAGGTAATAATGATAATTCCATTTCATATTGATTCACTGTGTTTTTTAATCCCGCAAATTCAACAGCCTTAATTTTATCTATTAACCTATCATCAATATTATTTATCTTTACTTCTTTCTGTATAGATTGAATTGCAGAAAAGAGAATATTCCAACTTGAAAGTGTAGAATTTAAAACTTCAAGTTGGGCTACATATCCATTATTAGTATTAATAGCAAAAAAAGAATGAACCTGATTATCTACTATTACATAAACATACTTATAATTTCCTTTTTCTAAACTTTTACTTTGATTATCCCATGAGTATAAGTTTTGATTTGGTAATGCGTCCCAATTATTAGCCTCAAAACTCACTTCTTTTAATGTATAATTATTTTGAGTTTCAACTGAAATCATTCCGCCATAGCACTTATACTTTTTGCATATTTCAAATCCAATGCCTTCATAAGATTTAAGAGCCTTTACATTTTCAGTAATGACCTCAAGTAAGCATTTTGTAATCCCATTATCAATTAAATCCGGAATTGCATAATCGTAAATAGCTTTCACAATTCGTTTTCCTCTATAATCCGGAACTACACCAGTACCAGAATTGTAGGCAATCAATTCACCTTGACGTTGATCAATGGCGTTAATTATAAAACCAACTAATTGGTCATTATCAAACATGCCATAAGACAAATTAAAATTGACTCCAGCAGCTTTCCAACGTTCTTTATAGAAGTTATGATCTGTTGGCATTTTCACGAAGTAATTCTCGAATGCAGATAGAAAACATTCCATTATGGTTTTAAAATCTGTATCTCCTAAATGCCTAACTACCATTATTTATAAATTGAAATATCTTCTTTTCCTTCGGAAGTTTTAGACGCACGATACATCCCTTCTGTATTAAATGGCATTGCAATATTTCCTTTGGTATCGACTGCAATTAAACCACCATCTCCTCCAATCTCGAGAATTCGCTTATTGATGACTTCGTTTGATGCTGCCTCTAAACTCATTCCTTTATGTTCCATTAAACAGGCCACATCATAAGCCACAACACCTCTAATAAAAAACTCACCACTTCCTGTACAACTTATAGCACATGTTTTGTTATTAGCATAATTACCAGCTCCAATCATTGGAGAATCTCCTACTCTTCCCCATTTTTTATTAGTCATGCCTCCTGTAGATGTTGCAGCAGCTATGTTACCATCTTGGTCACAAGCAACAGCACCTACAGTTCCAAATTTTGAATCTTTTTTGGTTGAGTGATCTAACTGAAAGTTATCTGTATCTTTAATTTCTAACCATTGATTGTGCCTCAACTCATCATAGAAATATACATCATTTTCAAGTTTATAATTTAATTCTTTAGCAAACTGCATCGCTCCGTCTCCAGCTAAAAAAACGTGTTCGCTTTTTTCCATAACATCTCTTGCTAGAGATACTGGGTTTTTAATGCCAGAGATTAAGCTCACTGCACCAGCATTTAATGTTTTACCATCCATTATGCTTGCGTCCATTTCGTGAGATTCTGTTGCTGTAAACACTGAGCCTTTTCCTGCATTAAATAGTGGTGAATCTTCCAATAATCGAACAGATTCCTCAACTGCTTCAACAGCTGTTTTCCCAGCTTCTAAAAACTTATAACCAGCTTCAAGCGCTTGTTTTAAAGCCAATTTATATTGTGCTTCTAACTCTGGAGTCATCATACCTTTTACTAAAGTTCCTGCTCCTCCGTGTATGGCTATTGAGAATGTTTTCATGTGCTTAATTTGATTTTGGAAAATTACGAATTGCTTTTTAAATAAACCCTTAAGTTTTCGTAGTTTTATAGACTTCAAAAAAAAACTCAATATCATTTTTTGTTTAGGTTAGCTTACACGTAAAATGATGATTTTTTTAGATGATGCGAGAAAGAAAAATTAAACATAGCCTTAGCTACGTTTCATTTTTATTTTGAAGCAGAAATGAAAAAAGGGCATTTTTCGAAGCTTACTTAAATTAAATATGATATAAAATGTCAGACCAAAAACGTCTCTTTTTAGTTGATGCTTATGCCCTTATTTTTCGTGGCTATTACGCTTTTATAAAAAACCCAAGAATTAATTCTAAAGGTGAAGACACTTCTGCCATCATGGGTTTTATGAACTCCCTTTTAGATGTTATAAAACGAGAACGACCAGATCATTTAGCCGTTTGTTTTGACAAAGGCGGAAGTGCTGATCGGGTAGAGATGTTTGAAGCTTACAAAGCCAACAGAGACGCAACACCAGAAGGCATTAAAACTGCTGTACCTTATATCTATGAGATTTTAAAAGCCATGCATATTCCAATCATGGTGAAGGAAGGCTACGAAGCTGATGATGTTATAGGAACCTTAGCTAAGAAAGCCGAAAAAGAAGGTTATAAAACCTTTATGGTAACACCAGATAAGGATTTTGCGCAACTCGTTTCTGAAAACATCTTTATGTACAGACCAGTGTTTGGAGGTGGTTACGAAACTTGGGGAATTCCTGAAGTGCAAAAGAAATTCGAAGTCACAGACCCTCTACAAGTTATAGATTTTCTAGGTATGATGGGAGATGCATCAGATAATATTCCTGGTCTTCCTGGTGTTGGTGAAAAGACAGCTAAAAAATTCTTAGCTGCATACGGAAGCATGGAAAACCTTTTAGCCAATACACATGAACTTAAGGGGAAAATGAAAGAGAAAATTGAAGCTAATGGTGAGCTCGGTTTGCTTTCTAAAAAACTAGCAACCATAATGCTAGATGTTCCTGTGGAATTCGATGCTAAAGATTTTGAAATGTCTGAGCCAGACGTTCCTAAAGTCACAGAAATTTTTCAGAACTTAGAGTTTAGACGTTTAATTGATAATTTTAATAAAACCTTTTCTGTAAATCCTGTTCCTGCGACTTCTAAGGCAACTCCATCAACAGATAAAATAGAAGCACCTAAAACCACTCCAAAAGAAGAACTATCTGCAGGCGCAGGTCAGTTTTCATTGTTTGGTGGAGCAGAACCTTCAACAACGGAAACAGTTTCAGAATTTACACGTAAAACTTCAGAAAACACATCACATTTTTATCAAAGTGTGGCTCCTGGTATGGCAACCAAACTGTTTGTCAAAAACTTAATGAATCAGACGTCTGTTTGTTTTGATACAGAAACAACAGGACTAAATCCTTTAACAGCAGAATTAGTTGGTATTGCATTTTCTTGGGAAGTTGGTAAAGGTTTTTATATGCCATTTCCTGAGGGTAAAAATGAGGCACAAAACTTAATTGAAATACTAAGACCGTTTTTTGAAAATGAAAACATCGAAAAAATTGGTCAGAATTTAAAATACGATATTAAAGTCTTAGCCAAATACAATATTGACGTTAAAGGCAAACTCTTTGATACCATGTTGGCACATTACCTTATTAATGCAGATATGCGACATAATATGGAAGTGTTGGCAGAAACGTATTTAAACTACACACCAATTTCTATTGTAGAGCTAATTGGAAAAAAAGGGAAAAATCAACTCTCAATGCGAGATGTGCCTATAGAAAAACAAACCGAATATGCTGTTGAAGATTCTGATATTACTTTACAACTCAAAGAGCATTTCGAAAAAGAATTAGACGAAGCCAATACCCAAAAATTATTCGATGATATCGAAATTCCGCTACTACGTGTGTTAGCTGCTATGGAATTAGAAGGGATTAATCTCGATAAAGATTTTCTAAACTCATTATCAGAAGACCTCAATAACGATATTTTAAATCTCGAAAAAGGGATTTACGAAGCTGCAGGAGAAGAATTCAATATTTCGTCTCCAAAGCAATTGGGTGTGATTCTTTTTGAAAAAATGAAACTCGTTGATAAGCCTAAGAAAACTAAAACAGGACAATATTCTACAGCAGAAGATGTGTTAAGTTATTTAGCAAAAGATCATGCTATTATTCAGCAAGTATTAGATTATAGAGGATTGGCTAAATTAAAAAGCACGTATGTAGATGCCTTACCACTTCAGGTGGAAGAATTGACAGGTCGTGTACATACAGATTATATGCAAACTGTTGCAGCTACTGGTCGTTTAAGTAGTAACAATCCTAATTTACAGAATATTCCCATTCGCACCAAACGTGGCCGCCAAGTTAGAAAAGCCTTTGTTCCAAGAAATGAAGATTACATCTTACTAGCTGCCGATTATTCTCAGATTGAATTACGGATTATTGCAGCTTTAAGTGAAGAAGAAACGATGATGGAAGCGTTTAAAAATGGCGAAGATATTCATGCTTCAACAGCTTCAAGAGTTTTTAATGTGCCGCTATCGGAAGTGACAAGAGAACAACGTAGCAATGCTAAAACTGTAAATTTCGGGATTATATATGGAGTTTCTGCTTTTGGCTTAAGTAATCAAACCGATTTATCTCGTAGCGAAGCCAAAGAACTGATTGACACTTATTATGAGACCTATCCTAAACTACGTGCTTATATGAGCAAACAAGTTGATTTTGCAAGAGATCATGGTTATGTGCAAACCGTTTTGGGTCGTCGTCGCTATTTGGCAGCTATTAATTCTCGTAATGCCATTGTTAGAGGTGCAGCAGAACGAAATGCTGTAAATGCACCAATACAAGGTAGTGCTGCAGATATCATTAAGGTTGCCATGATTAATATCTATGAGAAACTAGAACAAGGAGATTATAAGTCTAAAATGTTGCTTCAAGTCCATGATGAATTAGTATTTGACATCTACAAACCTGAACTCGAAACCATGAAAACACTCATTAAAACCGAAATGGAAAACGCCTATGAGCTCGAAGTGCCTTTAGATGTTGAAATGGATATTGGCTTGAATTGGTTGGAAGCGCATTAAAAATTCCTTGATCTGCAAAAATAGTATAGAAGCTACAACCACCAAAAAAAGCTCTATGAGTGTTTATATAGAACTTAATAATGGTTACACCTTTTCTCTAAACTTATTTTATCATTAATTTACTTATATTTGATTTCATAAAGCTATCAATCTTAAAAGAATAACCATGCCAAAAAATATTATAATAAATGTTGAACTAGCATTATTTGGGAATCAAAGTAACACCGTTAATGTAACAGAAGAAGTACAAAATGCACTTAAGGGAGATGACATTACTATCTCTGCTAATAGATTAGGTATTGAAGATCCGGCTCCAGGAGAAACAAAACATTTTGCTGTAAAAGCCACTATTACAATTGATGAGAATGTGCCTTATCCATTTTATTATATTGGTAAAGACTACGAAACTATAGACTTTATCCCCTAGGCAGTAATTCAAGTTTTATTTTAAGAGGATTCTAAACTTTAATTTTAAGTATAGCCAAACTGCTATGTCTAAAAAGTTAATAATTCTATAGATATTTGACGGACAATTAATTGTAAACTCTATAGGTATAAGTTTATTATTTCTAGTTTATATTAGATATTGTTTTGTGACGCATTAAAACTTCCCTTTTTTGAAGTAGTTTTGCAATCTAATGGAGACGATGACTATTATTTCTAAAGACATATCAAAAGCGGTTAAACTTTTAACCGCAGAAGAATTAGTTGCTATACCAACAGAAACAGTTTATGGTTTAGCAGGAAATATCTATAGTACAAAAGCTATAAAGACTATTTTTGAAACCAAACAACGTCCATTTTTTAATCCTCTTATTGTTCATATTCCCTCAATAGATTATCTTTCTAATATTGTTGAATATATTCCTGAAAAGGCAAAACTACTGGCTGAAGCCTTTTGGCCTGGACCAATTACTTTGGTTTTAAAAAAGAAAAACATAATTCCAGATATAATAACAGCTGGCAAAGATACTGTTGCGGTTCGTGTGCCAAATCATCCAGTAACATTAGAACTACTTAAAAAATTACCTTTTCCATTAGCTGCTCCTAGCGCAAATCCATTTAGCAGTATTAGTCCCACCACAGCAAAGCATGTTGAAGATTATTTTAAAGACAAAATTAAAATGGTATTAGATGGTGGTCCTTGTAGAAGTGGTATCGAATCTACTATTGTTGGTTTTGAAGATGATAATCCTATTATCTATCGTCTCGGTTCTACACCAATTGAAGTCATAGAAACTGTTATTGGTGAAATTGAAATTAAAAATAGAAAAGAGGCAGCACCAGATGCGCCTGGTATGTTAGGGCGACATTATGCTCCAAAAACAACAACAGTTTTAACTAAAAATGTATCAGATGCCATTAAACAATATCCTAACAGATTAATTGGCCTTTTAGTCTTTAATTCTGAAGTTGAAACTAACGCTGTTTTCACTCAAATTATTTTATCTAAAAAAGGAGATATGGTAGAAGCCGCTTCAAAGTTATATGATGCTTTACATCAATTAGACCTTCAAAATTTGGATATCATTATTGCAGAAGAGTTTCCAGATTATGGCTTAGGTAAATCTATAAACGATAGATTAAAACGTGCAACTAAACGCTAATTTGCGTACAAAATCATAAAAAATTAGGAATCTCTTTTGGTTTGATTTATTTTTAGAACATAACCAACATGACCTTTATTTATATTAGAAAAATAAAAGTCGAATCCTTATTAAATGAAACCAAAGAAAGAGGCAAAAAAAGAAACCATTGGGTCAAAACATAAACCAATGAACGACCTTACTGCCCACTACTGGAATAGTATTAATTATTTTGTAGGGTTAATTAAATCTTCTGAGCTTAAAGCTGGGCTTATATTGTCATTTTACGGAATCATCCTAAATTTTATGTATCAAAACACGGAAGAGAGTGGGAAATATTTTAGTGATAACCTTTCTTTAAAAATTCTTCTCGGTTTATGGTTTGTCTGTTGCTTAATTTCAATTTATTATAGTATTCGAAGTTTTATCCCAAAAATTGAGAACAAGTACCCAACTAATATTTTCTTTTTTGGAGATATTATCTCCAAATACGGAAATATCGAAGAATTTGCTCAAACATTTCACAAAACAAGTCTTAACGAAGAGGAGAGTTACAAACAACTTGGAGAACAGATATTCATTAATGCAAAAATAGCAAATATGAAATTTAAATATGTGAGTCTCTCGTTCCGTTTTATGGCTATAGGATTGATATTATTACTAATGACTATATTAAATTATTTTTTAGTTGCTTCAATTTAATTCAAAAGACGATTTTTTTTTCTAATGAAATACCTCTTTTCAATACTTATATGGTTTGGCTGTTTATTCTACATAATGGCTCAACACACTAAATATATTGAAATATGGGAGGATAAGTTTCAGTCAGATTCTGCAATAGTTCGAGTAGAAAACTTAAAAACACTCGCTGAAGCTATTAATGACGATAATGCGCTTGGATTTAGCCAAGACATGAGAATAAGGTCTTATTATTATAATAGAGATTATGTTAATGCTTTAAAACATATTAACCAGTCCTTAAAGACTTTTAAAAAACAGGGTGACCTATTAAAAACATTTAAGTCCTGTCTTTAATTGGCTAAATAGAATACATTTCGTGGATCTAGTATAACTAAATATTGGAAGATTTAAAACAACATATAAAAGACTTATCTAAAGCAGATGTGCATAGCCATCTTCACCTCGCTGGATCACAAGAACGATTCAGAGAACGCTATGCTGATGCTAATATTAACTTTCCAAAAACGTTTAATGGTTTAAACGGAATGATCAATTTCATTTACGATCATCTCAATGCAGTAATGCTTACCAAAACAGATGTAGTTAACTTTATGGAAATAGGCATTGAAAGTGCTATTGATGATAACGTCAAACTTCTAGAGGCTAGTGTAGATATAAGTTTAGCAAGGTTTTTTAATAACTCTATCGATAACGTTATTGAAGCTGTTAAAGTCTTAATAGAAAAATATAAATCACAAATCGATTTTAGACCAGATATAGGAGTTAACAAAGATTTAGACATAGAAAAAGTGTATTCAGATGGAGTGAGATGCGTAGAAAGTGGTGTATTTAATGGTATAGACTTTTATGGCCAAGAAGCAGATAAAGACTTAAATCCTTTTATTAAATTTTATGATATTTCTAGAGGGTTTGGCTTAAAAACCAAAGTGCATATAGGTGAGTTTTCAGATTATCACAGTATAGACAACACCATTAAGTTATTGCAACCTCAAGAAATTCAACATGGTATTAGAGCTATAAACTCTCAAAAAACTATGGATTTAATTCTAGAAAATAATATAAGATTAAATTTATGCCCAACAAGTAATATAGCATTAGGAGCTATTACTGATTTAAAGAATCACCCAATTAGAACACTTTATGACTATGGCATAGACTTAACTATAAATACAGACGATTTAATTTTATTTAATGCAACAGTTACGGATGAGTTTTCGAATTTATTAGAGCAAAATATATTTTCATTTGAAGAGCTAGATAAAATCCGTAATAATGCCTTTAATTAATTCATTCAAAAATTTTTCGTAATAAAATCTACCATTATTAGGCCTACTGATTTTCAGATAAAAAAACCTCAAACAACGTTTGGTATTCCAATAGTTTATCGTAAATTTGCAAACTCTTTTTTTAGAGAGGAATGTTTAATCTTTTGCGCTGTGAAGCGTAATAATAAATCAAATTAGTGTGGATACATTAAGCTACAAAACAGTTTCAGCTAACAAAGCTACCGTTAATAAGGAGTGGGTTTTAGTTGATGCTGAAGGACAAACTTTAGGTCGCTTAGCTTCGAGAGTAGCAATACTTTTAAGAGGTAAGCACAAACCTAATTTTACGCCACACGTTGATTGCGGTGACAACGTAGTTGTTGTTAATGCCGAGAAAATCAACTTAACTGGTAACAAGTGGACAGATAAAAGTTATATCCGTCACACAGGTTATCCAGGTGGTCAAAGAAGTTTGACGGCTACTGAAATGTTTGAGAAAGACCCAACCAGATTAGTAGAGAAGTCAGTAAAAGGAATGTTACCTAAAAACAAATTAGGCGCAGCTCTTTTTAGAAATTTAACAGTTGTTTCAGGTACAGCACATTCTCACGAAGCGCAGAAACCTAAAACAATGACATTAAAAGAAATTAACTAATGGAAGTAATTCACAAAATCGGCCGTAGAAAGACGGCTGTTGCTCGTGTGTACGTTGCTAAAGGAAAAGGCAAAATCACGGTGAACAAAAAAGACATGGCGGATTATTTTACTACTGCAACACTGCAGTATAAAGTAAACCAACCTTTAGCCTTGACTAACAATGATGGCAACTTTGATATTACTGTTAACGTATATGGAGGTGGTATCACCGGCCAGGCAGAAGCAATACGTTTAGGTTTATCTCGCGTTATGTGCGAGCTAGATCCTGAAAACAGACTAGTATTAAAGCCAGAAGGTCTATTAACTAGAGATCCAAGAATGGTAGAGCGTAAGAAATTCGGACAGAAGAAAGCGCGTAAAAAATTCCAATTCTCGAAACGTTAATATCCAAACAACATTTAATTCAGAATCTGTTTTTACGGATTCTGAATTATCTTATTTTATTGAAATCGCTGAATATTTCAGCAAAATTAAAAACCAGTTATTGTTGTCTATGGCGGTAAAACGTCAAGATTTAGTTAAGCATCTAAATGGTTAAGGCTAGCGAAAGCGACCACTTAATCATTGCTAATCAACAGAACGTAAACTATTACAAAATGGAAAAAGTAGAAGTAAAAGAATTACTTGAAGCAGGTGTACACTTTGGTCACCTTACCCGTAAATGGAACCCAAACATGGCTCCTTACATTTATATGGAACGTAACGGTATCCATATTATAAACCTATACAAAACAGCAGCGAAAATTAAAGAAACCTCTGAAGCTTTAGCTAAAATAGCAGCTTCTGGAAAGAAAATCTTATTCGTGGCAACTAAAAAACAAGCTAAAGACATTGTTGCTGAGAAAGCAGGCGCTGTAAACCAACCTTATATTACAGAGCGTTGGCCAGGTGGTATGTTAACTAACTTCGTTACTATTAGAAAAGCAGTAAAGAAAATGGCTTCTATTGACAGAATGAAGAAAGATGGAACTTTTAACTCTTTATCTAAAAAAGAACGCTTACAAGTAAATCGTCAACGTGCAAAATTAGAAAAGAACTTAGGTTCAATTTCTGATATGACACGTTTACCAGGCGCATTATTTGTTGTAGATATTATGCGTGAGCATATTGCTATAAAAGAAGCACAAAAATTGAACATTCCAATCTTTGCAATGGTAGATACTAACTCTGATCCTCGCGAAGTAGACTATTTAATTCCTGCAAATGATGATGCTTCAAAATCTGTAGATAAAATATTATCTATTGTAACTTCTGCAGTAGCAGATGGCTTAAACGAAAGAAAAGCTGAACGTGCAGAAAAAGAAGGTAAAGCCCAAAAAACTGAAGCTAAAACTGAAGAGAAAGTTGAGGTGAAAACTGAAGCTAAACCAGAAGTAAAAGCTAAAGCTAAAAAGGAAGTAAAACCAGCTACTAAAAAAGCTGAAAAAGCTCCCGTAGCGTCTCAAGAAGAAGAATAAATAACATTTATACAATATTAAAAGTCATTTGGTTCTTTTCACTCTGAAAATTAATTAAATGACTTTTTAAATTTAAAAAACTATGGAGAATACTGTAAAAATCACAGCAGCAGAAGTAAACAAGCTAAGACAAGCAACTGGTGCTGGTATGATGGATTGTAAAAAAGCTTTAGTTGAAGCTGGTGGTGATTTTGATAAAGCCATCGCAGTTTTACGTAAAAAAGGACAAAAGGTTGCAGAAAAAAGAGCCGATAGAGATTCTTCTGAAGGTGCTGCAATCGCTAAAATTAATGCAGACAATACATCTGGTGTTGCTATCGTTTTAGGATGTGAAACAGATTTTGTTGGAAAAAACGAAAATTTCGTAGCCTTAGCTAACCAATTAGCAGATATTGCAATAAACAATAATACAAAAGAAGAATTTTTAGCTGCTGATTTTGAAGGAATGACTGTCGCTGAAAAGTTAATAGAACAAACTGGAGTTATTGGTGAAAAATTAGACATCACAGCTTTCGAAAAGTTAGACGCACCTTACATAGGTCAATATGTTCACATTAACAAAATTGCTGCTTTAGTAGGTTTATCTGCTAAGGTTGATAATGTTGAAACTTTAGTTAAAGATGTGGCTATGCAAGTAGCTTCAATGGGAGCATCTACTTTATCTTATAAAGATTTTGATCCAGCTTTCATTGCTTCAGAAACTGAAGCTCGTATTGCTGTTATCGAAAAAGATAATATTGAATTAGGTCGTTTAGGAAAAACCTTAAAGAATGTACCAAGCTACATCTCTATGGTGCAATTAACTCCAGAAGTATTAACTGAAGCTGAAGAAGCTGCTAAAGCAGAATTAAAAGCTGAAGGTAAACCAGAACAAATCTGGGATAGAATATTACCAGGTAAAATGGAACGTTTTATTTCTGATAATACGACTTTAGATCAAGAACAATGTTTGTTAGATCAGAAGTTTATCAAAGATGAAAAACAAACTGTAGCAAAATATGTTGCATCTTATGGTGATGTTGCTGTAACTGGTTTTAAAAGAGCAACCGTAGGATAATTAATCCGGTTTAAACACAACTATATATAAAAAGCCTTTCAATTATGAGAGGCTTTTTTTTAGCGTTTTTTTCACTTTTACACCTGCTAATAATTATGTAGCTTTGTTCAACTTTCAAAACTCAACATGAAATGAGCCTTATCACTTATTAATTTTAACTCATAAGTCATTTGGCAAATTACATTAGACATTAAAAAAAATAGATAACTATCTAATGAAATATAAAAGAATACTACTAAAATTATCTGGTGAAGCCCTAATGGGAAGTCGTCAATATGGTATAGATCCAGAGCGTTTATCAGAATATGCAATAGACATTAAAGAAATTACCAACTTAGGTGTCGAAGTAGCTATTGTTATTGGTGGCGGAAATATTTTTAGAGGTGTTGCAGGTGCAATGAATGGTATGGACCGTGTACAAGGGGACCACATGGGAATGTTAGCAACAGTTATTAATGGTTTAGCATTACAAAATGCACTAGAAGATGCTGATGTAAAAACACGCTTGCAAACTGCTATAAAAATTAATGAAGTAGCAGAACCTTTCATAAGACGAAAAGCAATGAGCCATCTTAGGAAAGGACGTGTTGTCATTTTTGGTGGTGGAACAGGTAATCCTTATTTCACAACAGATTCTGCAGCTGTATTACGCGCCATAGAAATAGAAGCAGATGTCATTTTAAAAGGAACTCGTGTAGATGGTATCTATACTGCAGATCCAGAAAAAGACAGCTCAGCAGTTAAATTTGATCATATTTCTTTTGAGGATGTTCTGCGCAAAGGTCTAAAAGTTATGGATACAACTGCATTTACGCTAAGCCAAGAGAATAAACTCCCAATTATTGTATTTGATATGAATAAAAGAGGAAACTTACTCAAAGTTGTTTCTGGTGAAAATATAGGAACTGAAGTGAATGTTTAACTTCGGGCTTAAATTTTGATAACTCTAATTAAAAAATTAAAACAATGAACGAAGACATTAAATTTATAATAGATACAGCAAAAGAGGCTATGAGTGCTGCAATTAAGCATCTCGAAAAACAATTAGTTAATATCCGAGCTGGTAAAGCCAGTCCTGCAATGTTGGGTAGTGTAATGGTAGATTATTATGGTTCTCAAACTCCGCTTAGTCAAGTCGCAAATGTAAATACACCAGATGGGAGAACCATAACGGTACAACCATGGGAAAAATCTATGCTTCAAGAAATTGAACGTGGAATTATGATTGCAAACATTGGCTTTAATCCTATGAACAATGGTGAAACGATTATTATTAATGTTCCTCCTTTAACAGAAGAGCGCAGACGAGACCTAGCAAAACAAGCTAAAAGTGAAACAGAAGATGCGAAAATTGGCATCAGAAATGCACGTAAAGAAGCGAATTCTGATATAAAAAATTCTGAAGTTTCAGAAGATTTGCAAAAAAATGCAGAAATTGATATACAGTCACTCACAGATTCTTACGTGAAACGTATAGATACTATTCTAGAAGTTAAAGAAAAAGAAATAATGACAGTTTAACTCTAAAAGTTAACAAATTTGTTATTCTGAATTTTGTTCAGACTCTAAATATGGTTAGAATTTAAGGATCTGAAACAAGATTTAGATTGATAATTTCATTTTTTTAATTCTTTTGTTTTTAATTACAATTCATAATCCTAAATGCGAAGTTGTTTGTTTGTTGTTTTTCTTATAATTGTTGCAACAAATAGCTTTGCACAGCAGCCTAATATAAAAGAAAAAGATTCTACCAAAATTGCTCAAGATTCTATTAATAAAGCCGAGTTCTTAAAAAATATAGGTAATGGTTATTTACCCTTTAATTACTTTAATTTAGACTTACGATATCTTGTAAAGTTCAATCAATTTGAAGGATTAAGAACTGGTTTGGGAGGTATTACAAATAATCGCTTTTCCGAACGTTTTCGTATAAATAGTTATTTAGTTTATGGCTTTAAAGATAAGCGTTACAAATATAGTGTTGGTGGAGGATTTAGAGTTAATGAATCGTCAAATACATGGATTAATTTATCGTACACAGATGACTTACAAGAAACAGGAAGTTCTAATTTTTTAACCGATAAACGCTTCTTTACTTTTTTTGAACCACGGTTATTAAATATAGATTTGTTTCATAGACATATTACCAAGTCTGTTGGTTTACAGCATAAAATTTCAAATCACCTGCTTTCCGAAACACAGTTGGCAACCAGCAAAATAAACCCAACGTATTTATACAATTTTATTTTAGGTGACAGATCTTATAATACATTCGATTTAAGCACAGCCAAACTGAGCCTGCAATGGAGTCCCTTTAGTAGATTCGATGTAGAGGATGGTAGCGTTACAGAAACTAAAGACGGTTACCCAAAATTTACACTTCAATTAACCAAAGGTTTTAAATCTGTCTTTGGCAGTGATTTTAATTTTTCTAAATTAGACTTTAGAACGGTACATCAATTAAATCACAAGAATGACGCTGTAACTAATTTTACCTTGGTTGCTGGTATAGCTGGTGGAGAAACACCTTTAACACATTTGTACCATGCCTATCCCAACAATATTACAAAAGAAACTATTCTTCAACGTTTTTCAGTTGCAGGCTTAAACAGTTTTGAGACCATGTATTTTAATGAGTTTTTTAGTGATAAATTTTCAACATTACAATTGAAACATTCTTTTAGACCTTTTAAAATTTCAGAACGATTTAAACCACAATTAGTTTTAATTTCGAGGTATGCTGTTGGTACTATGAGTAGTATTGAAAGGCACCAAGGCGTGCAATTTAATACCCTAGAAAAACTATATTCAGAATCTGGTTTCGAAATCAACAAACTTCTCTTTGGTTTTGGACTTAGCTTTGCCTATCGCTATGGTGGTTATCATCTTCCTAATTTAGAAGATAATATTGCTTTTAAGTTTACCTTTAATATTTCTATATAAGACCTTATTATATTCCTGTTAATTCACATACAAATCCTTAGGTTTTTTCTACCTTTGCCGCTCATTTTATTAATGTATGTTTAAACTTTTAACCACAGGGTTTTGGGAGGCTATTGCAAGAATCATTCTTCGTAATAAAATCTTTATATTGATTGCCATTATTTTGGCAACTGTGTTTTTTAGTATGCAGTGGAAACATATGCGTTTTACCTATACAGAAGCGAATATGTTACCCGATGAACACGAAGTTAACATCACTTATAACGACTTCTTAGAAGTTTTTGGTGAAGAGGGTAACCTTATTGTCTTGGGTGTAAAAGATTCAACCTTATTTTCTGTTAAGCAACTTAATGCTTGGAATACTCTTTCAGAATCATTTAAATCTTACAACGAAGTTGAAACGGTATTATCGATAAAAGATCTTCAGAAATTAGTAAAGAACACTAAAAAAGAGCAATTTGATTTAGAGCCCTTTATAAAAGACTCCGTTACAAGCATTGAAGAGGTAAATAAGCTTCAGGATGAATTATTTAATCAATACCCATTTTACGATAATTTCTTGTTTAATGCAGATACTAAGACCATTAGAACTGCTATATATCTAAAGAAAAGTATTGTTAATACGTCTGCTCGTAAAGATTTTATACTAAACAACCTTCAGGTAAAAATAGAGGAGTTCGAAGCACAAACAGGTTTAGATGTACGTGTTTCTGGAATGCCATACATACGTACCTTGAATGCCCAGAATATTGTAGATGAAATACCTATTTTTATTGGTGCTGCACTTTTTGTTACCTCATTTATTTTCTTCTTATTCTTTAGATCCTTTAGGGCAACTTTTATTTCCTTAATTGTTGTTTGTGTTGGTGTTATGTGGACCTTTGGGATTATTGGTATTCTAGGTTATGAAATTACAGTACTTACTGCATTAATTCCTCCTTTGATTATTGTTATTGGAATTCCTAACTGCATTTTTCTAATTAATAAATACCAACATGAAGTAAAGTCTCATGGTAATAAAGTAAAATCCTTACAACGTGTTATTACCAAAGTTGGTAATGCCACCTTAATGACTAATGTAACCACAGCTTCTGGTTTTGCTACCTTTATTCTTACTGAGAGCAAATTACTTAAAGAATTTGGTATTGTAGCTTCGCTAAGTATTTTAGCTATATTTATCTTATGTTTACTAGTCATTCCGATTATGTACACTTTTTTACCTTACCCTAAACAACGTCACTTAGAACATCTAAACAAGCGTTGGATTGGAGGCTTTGTCGATTGGATCGAACGTATGGTAAAGCACAAAAAAATTACCATTTACGTTACTGCACTTATATTAATTATTGGAAGTATGTTAGGTATGAACCAGATTAAGATTTCTGGAAGCCTTATTGAAGACATGCCACAAGACAAAGAGTTTTTTAAAGACATTCGCTTTTTTGAAGAAGAATTTAACGGTATTATGCCTTTAGAAATAATGGTAGATACAAAGCGAAAAAAGGGAGTTATGAAATTAGCTACCTTAAAACGTATTAATGAGCTTGAAGAGCTTATTAAAGAAATACCTGAATTATCGCGACCAATCTCAGTTGTGAGTTTGGTAAAATATAGCAAGCAAGCCTATTACAACGGTAATCCCAAGTACTATCAATTACCAACGAGCCAAGAAAATAGTTTTATTCTGTCCTATGCTAAAAACTCAACCTCTGATGTTGACTTACTTAAAAACTTTGTAGATAGTACAGGTCAGTATGCACGTATCACCACTTTTATGAAAGATATTGGTACAGACAAAATGGAACGTATTGAAGAAAATCTTCAGAATAAAATAAATAAAGTATTTCCAAAGGAGCGTTACGACGTTATTATGACAGGAAAGGCTTTAGTCTTTCAGAAGGGAACCAAATATTTGGTTAGAAATTTAATCATTTCATTAACCTTGGCCATTTTCCTTATTTCGTTATTTATGGCTTATTTATTTCGTTCGTTTAGAATGATTATTGTGTCTTTAATTCCTAATTTATTACCATTATTAGTTACGGCTGGTTTAATGGGTTATTTAGGCGTCCCTATAAAGCCTTCTACCATATTAGTATTTAGTATTGCTTTTGGTATTTCTGTAGATGATACCATTCACTTTTTAGCAAAATACAGACAAGAATTACAAGCCAACCACTGGAAAATTAGAAAATCCGTGTATGCTGCACTTAGAGAAACAGGTGTAAGCATGTTTTATACTTCAATTGTATTGTTTTTTGGGTTTTCAGTCTTTACAATTTCAAGTTTTGGTGGCACTGTAGCCTTAGGTGCATTGGTATCTATAACCTTACTTTTCGCTATGCTTTCTAACTTACTGCTATTACCTTCTTTGCTATTGTCATTAGAACGTAATATTGCAAATAAAGAGGTATTGCGAAAACCAGCAATAAATATTATTCCGTCAGAAGATGATACTGAAGACGATATAGAACATCAAGAAGAAAATTTATCTTAGCATTTCAAAATAATCAAAAAATGACAACAAAAACCGTAGCAGAATTACTGTCGCAAGATGTAACCTCGCAAGATGTTACTGTAAAAGGATGGGTAAGAACCTTTAGAGCAAATCGCTTTATTGCATTGAATGATGGCTCAACCATAAATAACATTCAGTGTATTGTAGATTTTGAAAATTTTGACGAAGCACTTTTAAAGCGCGTTACTACAGGAGCTGCAATTCATATTACAGGAGAGTTAGTAGAAAGCCAAGGTAAAGGGCAATCTGTAGAAATTGTTGTAAAAACCTTAAAAGTGCTAGGCGATTCTGACCCAGAAACGTACCCAATTCAGCCAAAAAAACATTCATTTGAATTTCTTAGGGAAAATGCTCACCTACGAACCAGAACCAATACATTTAGCGCTGTAATGCGTTTACGTTCATCATTATCATTTGCAGTTCATAAATATTTTAACGAGAATGGATTCTATTATATGCACACTCCAATAGTTACTGGTAGTGATGCTGAAGGTGCTGGCGAAATGTTTAGAGTTACCAATTTAGATTCAAAAAATCCGCCTTTAACTGAAAATGGTAAAGTAAATTATAAAGAAGATTTTTTCGGAAAGGAAACCAACTTAACCGTATCTGGTCAACTTGAAGCTGAAACATACGCAATGTCGTTAGGGAAAGTTTATACCTTTGGGCCAACATTTAGAGCAGAAAACTCAAACACATCTCGTCACTTATCTGAGTTTTGGATGATAGAGCCAGAAGTTGCATTTATGGATTTGGCCGGAAACATGGATTTGGCTGAAGACTTTATGAAATCCGTTCTTAGTTATATTCTTGATACCAACAAAGACGATTTAGAGTTTTTAGAAAAACGTCTATTAGACGAAGAAAAAACAAAACCACAGACTGAGCGTAGCGACATGAGCCTTATTGAAAAAATTAAGTTTGTTGTAGATAACAATTTTAAACGTGTTAGTTATACGGAAGCTATTGATATCTTAAGAAACTGTAAACCAAACAAAAAGAAGAAATTTAAATATATCATTGAAGAATGGGGAGCAGATTTACAATCGGAGCACGAACGTTTCTTAGTAGAAAAGCACTTTAAATGCCCTGTAATATTATTTGATTATCCAGCAAACATAAAAGCGTTTTATATGCGTTTAAATGAAGACGGAAAAACGGTTAGAGCAATGGATATTCTTTTTCCGGGTATTGGTGAAATGGTTGGAGGTTCTCAACGTGAAGAACGTTTGGAAGTCTTGAAAGAGAAAATGAAAGCATTAGATATCGATGAAAAAGAATTATGGTGGTATTTAGATTTACGCAAATATGGTACTGCTGTACATTCTGGTTTTGGACTAGGTTTTGAACGTTTGGTGATGTTCGCCACAGGAATGGGTAATATTAGAGATGTAATTCCTTACCCAAGAACACCTCAAAATGCAGAGTTTTAATTACTTTTATATCTAAGCGAATTTTATGTCATTAAAGCAGTATTTATCATTTAAACTATCCCAAAAGCTGTCACCTCAGCAGATTCAACTTATGAAGTTGATTCAGTTGCCTACCCAAGCTTTTGAGCAGCGTTTAAAACAGGAATTAGAAGAAAATCCTGCACTTGATACTGGAAAAGAATCTGAAGTTTCAGAAGACAACATAGATGAATTTGATAATTCTGAAGATGACTACAATGACAATGAAAGTATAGATGCCGACGATATTAATATAGATGAATATTTAAGTGACGACGAAATCCCAGAATATCGCACACAAGCCAATAATTACAGTGCTGATGATGAGGATAAAAGTGTGCCTTATGCTGCTGGCACATCATTCACACAACATTTAATAAATCAGCTCAATACCTTCAGACTCTCTGAGGAAGAAAAAGAAATTGCCTATTTTTTAGTTGGTAGCGTTGATGAAAGTGGTTATATACGTCGCTCATTATCAGATATTACAGACGATTTGGCATTTACACAGAATGTGTTTACAACTGAAGAGGAAATTGAAAAAGTTCTTCAAGTCGTACATCAATTAGATCCTGCTGGTGTTGGTGCACGCAATCTTCAAGAGTGTTTAAGCATTCAACTACACAGAAAACAACAGCAGCCAAATGTAGAACTAGCCACAGCAATTATTGATAAAGGTTTTGAGCAGTTTACTAAAAAGCATTATAAAAAGTTAATGAATAAATTTAGCATTAGTGAAGTACAACTTAAGGATGCTATTGAAGAAATAGAACGCCTCAATCCTAAACCAGGCGGTTCTTATGCTGGCAATAATAAAATAGTGGAGCATATTGTCCCAGACTTTGCTATAAAAATAGTCGATGGTGAGTTAGAGTTAACTCTAAATGGCAGAAATGCTCCAGAGCTGCATGTGTCGCATGAATACAATAATATGCTTAAAGGCTACAAAGAGACCAAAGAAAAGTCTAAAGCTCAAAAGGATGCCGTAATGTTTATTAAGCAAAAACTCGATGCTGCAAAATGGTTTATTGATGCTGTAAGACAGCGTCAACAGACTTTGTTTGTAACTATGAGTTCCATTATGCATTATCAGAAAGCATTCTTTTTATCTGGTGACGAACGTAAGCTGCGTCCCATGATTTTAAAGGATATTGCCGACGAAATAGAAATGGATGTTTCTACAATTTCTCGTGTAGCCAATAGTAAATATGTTGACACACCTTATGGCACAAAATTGATAAAAGAATTCTTTTCAGAATCAATGACAAATGACCAAGGAGAAGAAGTCTCCACACGAGAAATTAAAAAAATTCTTGAAACAGTAATAGAAGAAGAGAGCAAAAAGAAACCTTTGACTGACGAAGCACTTTCTAAAATATTAAAAGAAAAAGGTTATCCTATAGCAAGACGTACGGTTGCGAAATATAGAGAACAACTCGGTATACCTGTGGCTCGACTTAGAAAGAAAATTTAAAATTGTTACTTTGATGAAAAATTTCATTTTAAAAAGTATTTCATTTGTTTTTCATCCGTTAATTATGCCACTTTTAGGTGTGCTTTTTTATTTTTCAAAAACTCCACGCTTTATACCAGAGCCTGTAATGAAGGCTAAGATTTTTTCTGTTGTTATTCTCACCATAATACTACCTATACTTTTATTCTTCTTACTTAAAACAATTAACAAAGTGGATTCTATATACTTAAAGAGTACAAGAGAACGCTTAATACCTCTATTTATAAATTGTGTTATAATTACATTGATTCTTATTCGTGTTTTAACGTCTAATGAAATTGTAGAATTATACTTTTTCTTTTTGGGTATTCTATGTGCTACTCTAGCCTGTTTAATATTAGCTATATTTAAAATAAAAGCAAGTATTCACATGATTGCTGCATCTGGCTTTTTTATGTTTGCCATTGCACTTGGTATTCACTATCAAATTAATATTAATGGGACTATTGCGCTTATGATGCTTATTCTTGGTGCTATTGCAACATCTAGATTGCATTTAAAAGCGCATACAAACCAAGAATTAATTATAGGTCTTTTTACAGGACTATTTCCGCAATTAATATTATTAAACTACTGGTTATAGAATATAAAACATGAGTCCAATTTTAATGGATTTCATACCTATTACTTCTTCATTTAATTTGGCATTACTATCAAAAATAGAATTCAGTCCATAATACACATGAAAATTCCAAGTACCATAACCTGCACTCAAAGTTAAACCATATTGTAACTTATTAAAATTCTGTATACTAGACAAGTTTTGGTCACCTCCATCACTTTTAAATTTTGTAGAATTATACAATAAATAACCTACTTTAAAGCCTGAATAAATACGCCAAAAATTATAATCTGTAGCAGTAGAAGTACGCCATCTAATTTCTAGCGGCACTTCTACTAAATAAGTTGTAAACTTATTTTTAGAAACATTTACTTCATTCTCAACTATAATAGTGTATTCTAATTCATTATTTACTTCTAAAATAGAAAGATTTTGATTATATGAATTTGTAGATAAACCTATGCCTAACCCAATTGCAAAATTTCGCCTCTTATTAATTGGCATATCCCTTATAAAGCCAAAATGAAAACCCGATGAAAAACCATTCTGAGACACATTATTAGGCTTACTATTAAGTAAGTTGTAGGTTACCGAAGCATAGAATTGGTCTTCTCTATAATCTTTATAAAGCTTATCCCTGTCTGCATTATCGTTTTGAGAAAAACCAAAACAACTCGCAAATACTATTAAAAGAAAAAAGTAACGCTTCATGTTGATAAATCTACAAAATCTTTAGATGTCTTGAAATAAAAAACGTCCTGATTCCTCAGGACGTTTCACTTATAAAATTAAGCCTTTAATCTTATTGTTCAGTTTTTGTATTTGCTATATACATTACTTTTAATGTATTAGCTTTACGTAACTCTTGCTTAATATCAGATACTAAACCAGCATGTGTTTCTTTATCTACTTTTAAACCAACAACAAATTTAGGCTGCAATTCTTCAACTAATAATTGTTGAGCCGCTCTTACGGTAGCCTCTACAGACTCTACTTCAATAAAAGCATCATTAAACTGTATTCGTGGTTCACTACCAAATTTTTTGAATTGACTACTTGGTTTACCTGCATAAATAAAGGCTGTTCTATCTTTTTTTAGTTTCTCAACCTGATCTGCACTGGGTAATCTGTTTTCAATCATCAAAGAACTGTCACGCATTACTGTTGCTACCATAAAAAAGAAAAGCAACATAAATACAATATCTGGTAATGATGCCGTCGAAATTGCTGGCATATCACCTTTTGTTTTATTTTTAAACTTAGACATAATTGTTACTTTTAATTTTTATCAGGTTCTGCTTCAGATAATTTCATAGGATACAGTTTCTTAATGGTATTAATACGTTCATTAAGTACTTCATCCTTATTAAATTGATTCTTTTCCTTCTGTTCTAACATCGCCTTAAATACTTTTTCAGCATCTGGATAGTACTTTTTGTATAAACGTGCTGCTTCTCTTTCTCTTAAAAAATTATAAGCTGCAACAAGTTCGTTCTGTACATCCATATACTTCTCATAAGTGGTCTCTCTATCGTGCTTCATTGAGATAATTGCTTTATCAGGATGGTCGGACGAACTTGACGAACGCGCTCCTTTACAATAATCACAATTCTTTCCTTCTGCATTAGTGCTTCCACCATTGTCTAAAAAATCAATTGCTGCTTGTCTTAAACCTTTTAATTCCATTTGCTGATCTTCCACAAGCAATTGGTTATTACGATTTATAAGTACAGTAAATAAATTTTTCTGCTTTATAATTGGCGGTACTACTTCTGAGTCATCAATAGGAGGCAAACTTCTTAACAAACCTTTGTCCTTTTCTATAGTTGTAGTTACTAAGAAAAAGATAAGTAGTAAGAAGGCAATGTCAGCCATTGACCCTGCGTTAACTTCTGGTGCCGATCTTTTTGCCATACTATTTTATTTACTAATTATTTTTTTAACTCCTGACATTATCATGGCTGCTGCAGCTACTGCTAACAGCAAATAGAAGGCTACTAAACCCGCTCCTACCATTGTTGATTGGCCATCTGTAGCGACACCATCTTGCAATTTATATTGCATTGTGTCTCCACCTGAGACTAAATAAGCTATAATTAATACTACCAAGAAAGCACTAATACCTATTAGTGTATTCTTCAGACCTCCTGTATTTGTGAATAGATTCTTTAACACAAAGAATATCACAAAAGCTAATACTAACCCAAGCATAATATATGCTGCCCAAGCCATTGGCTCGACAATAGCAGTATCACCTGCTAGAGCAGCTGCATCTATAGCATCGTCTCCTTTAGAAATTATTCTAACTAAAGAAATAATACCTACAAGACTAATAACAGCGGCTACTATTTTTAATAATTTATGCATAATTAATTTTTATTTTTTGTGTCTTACTAATAAATCCATCAATGTAATTGATGCATCTTCCATATCATTTACAATACTATCTATTTTGGCAATGATATAATTATAAAAAATCTGAAGTATAATAGCCACAATAAGACCAAATACTGTTGTTAAAAGTGCTACTTTAATACCACCTGCAACTAAAGAAGGTTGCATATCACCAGCGGCTTCAATTTTATCAAAGGCCTGTATCATACCAATTACCGTACCCATAAAACCTAGCATTGGTGCCAAAGCGATAAATAAAGAAATCCAAGACACATTCTTTTCTAACTGTCCCATTTGAACTCCTCCATAAGCGACAACAGCTTTTTCAGCAGCATCTATATCTTCATCTGCTCTATCTAAACCTTGATAGAATATAGAAGCAACTGGTCCTTTAGTATTTCTACATACTTCTTTAGCAGCTTCGATACCTCCAGAAGCCAATGCGTCTTCTACATCTTGAGTTAATTTTTTAGAGTTTGTTGTAGATAGGTTTAAAAAGATAATTCTCTCTATAGCAATCGCTAATCCAAGAATTAAACATAGTAGTACTATACCCATAAAGCCTGGACCACCTTCAATAAAACGCTTTTTTAATTCTTGATGAAAACTCAAATCTTCAGAAGCTGGTTCTTCTTGAGTTACACTTGTTACAGTTGCTGTTGCGAATGCTGTTGTTGCATTTGCATTAACAGTTCCGATTGCCATTAAACATGTTATGGCAAGGATAGAAAATAATCTTTTCATTGTTCTTAATCTTAATTTTATTAGTTAAAGTGTTAAAGATAAAAAAAAAATGTAACTCTAGCGTAAAAATATCAGCAGAGAGGAAGGGATTCGAACCCTCGATACCCTTTTGGAGTATACACACTTTCCAGGCGTGCGCCTTCGACCACTCGGCCACCTCTCTGTAAACTTTATTTAAAAATTACAGTATGCCAAATAACAAAAAAAACTTTAAACACTGAAATTTATACTGTTATTTTTATGACATTTCACCTCGTAAAGGCGTTTCGTAAATATATTGAAATTTTTCAGCGGTTATATTTTCGCCTAAAAGATACATCAGTTTAGTAATGGCAGCTTCTGTTGTTATGTCTTTTCCAGAAATGACACCCATAGATTTTAACTCCGAACTGGTTTCGTATTGCCCCATAGAAACACTTCCTCCTGCACATTGTGTAACATTAATTATATATAAGCCTTTAGAAATGGCTTCTTTTAACACATCTATAAACCAAGGTTCGGTTGTTGCGTTGCCAGAACCATAGGTTTCAATAATTAATCCTTTAATTAACTGACTCCTAAGAACAGCTTCTATAATAGGTCTAGAAATACCTGGAAATAATTTTAAAATACCTACATTAGTATCCATTGCTGTACGTACCACTAAATTTTCATTAGACTTTGAACGCCATAAATACTCGTTATTTACATTTAAATGCACACCAGATTTAGCTAAATGCGGATAATTTAACGACTCGAAGGCTTCAAAATGTTCTGCATTAATTTTTGTTGTGCGATTACCTCGGTAGAGTTTATATTCAAAATACAAGCCAACTTCCCTGACTACTGGCAAACCGTTCTCTTGTAACGATGCCATTTGTATAGATGTTATTAAATTTTCTTTCGCATCTGTACGTAAATCACCTATTGGTAATTGCGACCCAGTAAATATGACTGGTTTAACTAAGTTTTCTAACATAAAACTAAGTGCTGATGCAGAATAACTCATAGTATCGCTTCCATGAAGCACAACAAAACCATCAAAATTATCATAATTTGATTGAATAATTAAGGCGATATCTGCCCAATATTTTGGATTCATATTAGACGAATCAATGGGCTCGTCAAAAGAAACGGTTTCAATATTGCAATCTAATAAGCGCAGCTCGGGTATGCGAATTAAAATACTATCAAAATCAAATGCTCTTAAGACTCCTGTATCTGCATCTTTTATCATTCCGATAGTTCCGCCAGTATAAATTAATAGGATGTTAGGTTTTTGCATGGTTTTAAATTCCGAATACGTCTTTTGAATTTTCTGTTGTAATACTTGCTACTTTTTCTTCACTTATTCCGTAAAGTTCGGATATTTTTTTCAATACATTATTAATGTATAAACTTTCATTGCGTTTTCCTCTGTATGGTTTTGGCGCTAAATAAGGTGAGTCCGTTTCTAAAACAATATGTTTTAAATCTATTTGATTTATAAATTGATCTATTTTACCATTCTTAAATGTAACCACACCGCCAATTCCTAATTTCATATTATAAGATATGGCTTTTTGGGCTTGTTCTAGGTTACCAGTAAAACAATGGAAAATTCCATAGAGATCATCTGACTTTTCTTGTTCTAAAACTTCAAAAATTTCATCAAAGGCTTCTCTACAATGAATTACAATAGGAAGATTGTATTGCTTGGCTAAATTTATTTGATGTCTGAAGGCTTTAATTTGAATATCTAAAGTTGTTTTATCCCAATACAAGTCAATCCCAATTTCTCCTACTGCATAAAATTTTCTTTCAGCTAATTGGTCTTCAACATGCCTCAATTCGTCTTTATAATTTTCTTTAACATGTGTTGGGTGCAATCCCATCATTAAAAATACATTATTAGGAAAATCCTTCTCTAACAGATACATAGACTCAGTATAAGTTGAATCTATCGCAGGAATAAAAAACCGTTTTACATTAGCATCAATTGCTCGGTTAATCATTTCTGTTCTATCCTCATCAAAGGATTCGCTATATAAATGTGTATGTGTATCTGTAATAATCATGATGCAAAAGTAATAGTTTAGAATGTTATATTTACACAAATTAAAAGAATGGAAACGTTAAAGGACTTCCTTATTAATAGAGGTTATTCTAAGATTAAACTTAAGTTTACAAAAACCAATCATTTTGAAATTAAAGCTTCTATCAATGGAGTAAAAGGACGTTTTATTTTAGACACAGGCGCATCAAGCAGTTGCGTAGGTTTTGAAGCCATTGAGCGCTTTAATTTAAAAGTAAAAGATTCTGAAATTAAAGCTGTTGGCGCTGGTGCCTCTAATATGATGACTAAGATTTCTAACTCTAACACTTTAGAAATTGGTAAATGGAAAAAAAACAGTGTTGCTTTAATTTTATTCAATCTTTCTCATGTTAATACTGGTCTTATAAACCATAATGCAGAACCTGTTGACGGCATTATTGGTGCAGATGTTTTAAAGAAAGGTAAAGCAATTATAGACTACCAGAAAAAATACTTGTATTTAAAATTAAAAGAAATTTTATAAGCTAAGGATTCTTAGTATATTCACGATAACAATAATTGTTTAGTTGCATTAATAGCAAAATGAATCCAACCATAATAATTGCAGACGACCATCCTTTGGTTCTAAAAGGTCTTTATGATTTTTTAATTGAACAAAAATTTAACGTTTTAGCAAGTGCTAAAAATGGCAAAGAAGCATTAGCACTAATAAAAGCTCATACACCAGACATTGCTATTTTAGATATTAAAATGCCTTTTTTAACTGGGTTAGAAATTGCTGAGAAATGTAAAAATGACAACCTGCCAACTAAGATTGTGCTTATCACTTTTGAAAAAGATGAAAAAACATATTATGATGCCAAAGCTTTAGGTATTTATGGTTACGTTTTAAAAGAGTTTGCACTCGAGGAGATTGAAAACTGTATTGCATCTGTAATAAAAAACAAGTCTTACTTTAGTCCAGAACTAATAGCTTATCTAGAAGTAGATACTCCTCCAGAAGTTTTAAATTCATTTACAGAATCTGAAATAAAAATCCTTAAACTCATTGCCAAAAATAAAACAGCAAAAGAGATTGGAGAAGAATTATCTTGTTCAAAAAGAACTGTCGAAAAACACAAAAGTAACATTATCAGAAAACTAGGCATCGAAAAGACTCCAAATAGCCTATTAATTTGGGTTAAAGAAAATCAGCACTATTTATTGTAAATATACGTAAGGTTACGTATAGTGTGGTATTATTTTATTTATGACCTTTACCACATGTTACAATCTAGGGGCTTGTAACATAAAATTAGTTTAATTGATTCTATGAAAATAGAATTAATTAATTCTTAGGGTGTTATTAAAGCCTTGGATAAATATCCAAGGCTTTTTTCTGTCAAAAAAAAAATTAAAATATACGTATAGTTACGTATAGTATTGCTTTAAAATTATTTGCAATTTTACATCAGCTATTAATCAATACCTCAAACTAAGTTCTTAAAAGCTCTAAATTAATTTTTAGTTTAGAGTTTTTTAAAAAAAAACAGATCTATGGAAACAATGAAAGATAATACTTCGAAACGAGATAAGTTATTTATAATTCTATTAATCATAAGTTCTATAATTATAATATCTGCAAATATTGCTGTTAATTTTTTTGGTTAGTTCTTATTTAAGAACTATTAAAACAAGCAAACATTGAGCAAAAGACAATTTGTCATAAACAAATATTGATTTAATTTAAAAACCCTTAACTTCAAAAATATTTTGAAATTAAAAATTTACATTACTTTATTTTTAGCATCTGTTTTTTATATAACAGATGCTCAAAGCAATTACTACTATTATTATAAAGGCGAAAAAATCTATCTAACGTTAGATAAAAGTGCGTTATCCATTAGTGTTTTTCAAAATTTTCAGAAACCTTCGTTAAATAACGTTGGTTTAAAATCGTATGACTTAAGAGATGATAATTCTTTAAATACGCCTTCAAATTTAAAGTATGCAACAATAGAGTTCGAAACTACACCTTCGGATTTGGAATATTTACAAAAAGTAAATAGTATAAAAAACACTCAAGATATAAGGACAGTATATCCCAACTTTATTGGAGAAAATAATATTAAGATAGGACTTTCTGATTATTTATATGTAAAACTTAAAGACCCAAATGACTATTCTATATTACAGCAAAAAGCTGCAGAGAAAGACTTAACTATAATTGAGCAAGATCCATTTATGCCATTATGGTATATATTGAGATGCACGCCCAATACAATTGAGCATTCTTTAAACGTAGCTAATAGTTTATTTGAAACTGGTCTTTTTGCTTCCGCAGTACCAGATTTGTTAACGAATATTAATCTACCATCTACCATAAATACTGCATGTGCTAACGATACAAATTTTGGAGATTTATGGGGTTTACAAAATAATGCTAACCCAGATATTGATATAAATATCTGTGATGCATGGACAATAACCGAAGGCACAGGAATCAAAGTGGCTGTAATTGATACTGGTATAGAATTAACTCATGACGATTTAGTAGATAATTTATCTCCTCTAAGCTATGATACCGCAACCAATAGTTCCCCATCCGTTATAAGTTATAATAATAGTTTACCACAACATGGAACATTTGTTGCTGGTGTTATAGGAGCTATTAAAGATAATAATCTTCAGGTTGTAGGTGTAGCTCCAAAAAGCACATTAATTTCTATTAGTTTTGATATTGCTAATGATTCAAATATCTTGTTTAACTTGTCACAAGGTATAAATTGGGCGTGGCAAAATGGAGCAGACGTTATAAATAATTCATGGAATTCACATCTACAATTTGATCCTATTGATGATGCTATTGAAAATGCATTAAATAATGGAAGAAATGGATTAGGTACAGTTGTAGTTTTTGCAGTAGGTAATGACGATAGTACAGTTAATTACCCTGCCAATACTAACAATGATATTTTAGCAGTAGGTGCACTTAATAGAAATGGCACAAGATCAATCTTTTCAAATTTTGGTACAAAATTAGACGTAGTTGCACCAGGAGAAGAAATCACCTCAACAACATTGTTTAATGCAATCACAGAAAGTCAGGGAACATCTTATGCTGCACCATACTCCTCAGGCGTTGCGGCATTAATCCTTTCTGTAAACCCATGCTTAAGCCCTCGTCAAGTCAATAATATTCTTGAAAGCACAGCACAAAAAGTGGGTGGATATAATTATACCAATGTTAACTACCGATTTAATGGGATATGGAATGGCGAAATGGGCTATGGTTTAATTGATGCTTATGAAGCTGTGCAAATGGCACAGAGTATGGGATCAACGTCATTAGATTTGCATATAAAAGATTCTTTCGATGATTCAGGGGCAGAACCAAATAATGCAACCGAGCACATGTGGAGAAGTCAAGATATTTGGATAAGAAATGGTGATGATGGTGGCGTAAGACATTTAAATCCCGAATATAGGTCTAATGATAATCCTAACTTTATTTATGTTAGAGTTATTAACAAAAGTTGTGTTGCTTCAACAGGTAGTGAAACACTGACAGTGAATTGGGCAAAAGCCAATACAGCATTAGCTTGGCCTCAAAATTGGGATGGTAGTTTACAAAACGATGGAGGTTTTGATTTAGGGGGTGTGCTGTCTCCCGTTACTATTCCTATTTTACAAGCAGGAGAAGAAACCATTGTAAAGGTTCCGTGGGTCGTGCCAAATCCTGAAAATTATGGTAATAATGAAAATCCATGGCATTTTTGTTTGATTGCGAGAATCGATGCTAACAACGACCCTTTAAGTTCGCCTTATTCAAGTAACCCTAATATAATGGTTAGAAATAATAATAACCAAGCTTGGAAAAATGTTACCGTTGTAGATTTAGTAGCGGACAGAACTAGTGCCATGGTTATGGTGGCAAACCCATCAGATGATGCTCGCACCTTTTTCTTAGAACTCCAACAAGAAACCAACGAGGAGGGTAAACCTATTTTTGATGAAGCAGAAGTTACTCTCAAGATGGATGATGTACTGTTTAATGCATGGGAACGTGGCGGTAAGGAAGCACAGTTAGTTGAAGATAAACAAGATGAAAAATATAAGTTGGTTATAGGTAACCACGTTATACTAGATAATATTATGTTTAATCCAAAGGAAATGGGATTACTAACATTAGATTTTAACTTCTTAACCAAAGAATTAACAGACAAAACTGAGTTTACTTATCATGTCATTCAAAGAGATGTGCATACAGGAGAAGTTATGGGAGGCGAAACTTTTGTAATACGCAAAAATGTTCGCGATATCTTTATTGCAGATGCAGGTAATGATAAAGAAATAGATGAAAATGAAACGGTTATCTTGAGTGCAGCGCAAATTAATGAAGCGGCTATTTATAATTGGTACGACACTGAAGGTAACTTAATTTATCAAGGCAAAGATTTAACAGTTTCTGCGGATGTAACAGAAAAATATAAATTGGAAATTATTGCAGACGCGGATGGTTATAAAGATTATGATGAGATAGAGGTAAAATTAAAACCTAGCAGTATAGAAAATATATCTCCTAACCCTTCATCTAACACCATACAGGTAAATTATAAACTCAATGGTATAAATTCTGCTTATTTAATGGTGGTAGGACAATATGGAACAAACGGAACATCTAACAATTATGTATTAGATACAAATACGTCCCAAACAATAGTGAATATAACTAACTACGATAATGGCTATTACACCATTGCATTAGTTTGTGATGGGGAAATTGTGGACGCTAAGAATTTATTAAAACAATAATCAATTAAAATGCCCAAGAATATCTTGGGCATTAAAGTTTAAAGTTATAAATTATGAGAACACTACTTTTATTATTAATGTTAATTTTTGTTGTTAGCTGCAACAACGACGATGATAACAATCCTGAATTTCAACCCACAGAAATAGCATTTACAGAGGTAGGAAGAGGTTCATTATTAGGAAATGGAGATGAAGGCATATCAGAATCAATTTTACTTATTAATACAGATACAGATTGGCAAAATTTAATGACACAAATGAATATTAATGGAAATACTACGGCAGGTTTTTCTGAAACTGATATTGATTTTGAAACCTATTCAATTATTGCAGTTTTCTTAGACGTAAAACTGACAAGTTGGTATTTAGAGATTACCAATATCATTGAAAATGAAACTAACATTACAGTAACTATTGATGAATATCAACCCATTATATTTTTAAATAGTATCACACAACCTTTCCACATTGTTAAAATACCAAAAACGGACAAACCTATTGTATTAGATTAGTCTAGTTTTAAAAAAACTATTAGTTAGTTCCTCCTATTGCTAGTGAGAACCAAAAAAAAGCGCAACTCCATTGGAATTGCGCTTTTTATATTTTAATAAAGAAAGACCTACATTTCTAAAGCCTTCTTTACATTATTATCCATTAATAATTCTTCCGGATTTTCTAATGCTTCTTTTACAGCAACTAAGAATCCTACTGACTCTTTACCATCAATAATTCTATGGTCATAAGATAAAGCCACATACATCATTGGATGTATTTCAACTTTTCCGTCCACAGCAATTGGACGCTGTATGATATTATGCATTCCTAAAATTCCACTTTGTGGTGGATTAATTATTGGAGTCGATAACATACTTCCAAACACTCCACCATTTGTAATTGTAAATGTACCTCCTGTCATTTCATCAACAGTAATCTGACCATCTCTAGCTCTCAATGCTAAACGTTTTACTTCAGACTCAACACCTCTAAACGTTAGATTTTCAGCATTTCTAATTACCGGTACCATTAATCCTTTTGGTCCTGAAACTGCAATACTAATATCTACAAAATCGTAAGTCAACATTTGTTTTCCATCGATCATAGAATTTACAGCTGGATACATTTTTAATGCTCTAACAACAGCTAAAGAAAAGAAACTCATAAACCCAAGACTTACTCCATGTTTTGCTTTAAAGTCTTCTTTGTATTGTTTACGTAATTCAAAAATTGGTGTCATATTAACCTCATTAAATGTGGTTAACATCGCTGTTGTATTTTTAGCTTCAACTAATCGCTCAGCTACTTTACGACGCAACATTGACATTTTGCTATGCGTAGAACTTCTGTTTCCGCCTGTTGGTGTGCCCATTGAAGGTACCGCATTTACAGCATCATCTTTAGTAATTCTTCCATCCTTACCTGTACCTGAAATAGAACTTGCATCAATTCCTTTTTCTGCTAGTACTTTTTTAGCAGCAGGACTTGCCGTACCTGTTGCATACGTTTTAGATTCAGTAGTAACAGGTTTTGGATCTTCCTTTTTTGGTGCTTCTTCTTTTTCTTTGTCCTCTGTAGCTTTAGCAGAAGAGGATTCTGGCTTTGCAGCACTGGTATCAATTAAGCATACGACAGCTCCAACTTCAACTGCATCACCTTCTTCAGCTTTTAGTGTAATTATTCCACTAGCTTCAGCTGGCAGTTCTAAAGTTGCTTTGTCACTATCTACTTCAGCAATCGCTTGATCTTTTTCTACATAGTCTCCGTCTTGCACTAACCATTCTGCAATTTCTACTTCAGTAATTGATTCGCCTGGTGAAGGCACTTTCATTTCTAAAATCATGGGCTTTATTTTATTTAAGCTGTTATACCAAATAAACTTCAAAATAATCAATTAAGTTCGTTTCTTTTTTCTCTATATTTCAATATAAAATATCATCATAACTAAAGCTATGTTAAGATTTTCTATTTCATCTTTAGAAAAAATAATTCAAACTTATTATCAATCATTTTAAAACTCATTAGGTATGATTTGAGTTGTATTATTTCTTTTATCTCTGGTTGCTTTTGGTTTTATCAAAAACGTAATCTATAACTTCTTTATGACGTTTTTTAGAACGAACAGAACTACCTGCTGCTGGTGCTCCATAAGGTCTTCTACTCGCTCCTCTAAACTGTCTAGCTTCATCAAAATGCATTATTAAATGACTGTAAGCACCCATATTTCTTGGCTCTTCTTGTGCCCAAACGATATCGTCTGCATTTTTATATTTCTTAATGATTGCTCGCATTTCTTCAGCTGGAAGCGGGAACAATTGTTCTATTCTAACTAAGGCAACATCATCTCTTTCTAGCTTTTCTTGTTCTTCAAGTAAATCATAATAGAATTTACCCGCTACAAAAACTAGGGTTTTTACTTTATCTGCCTTGGCATTTTCATCATCTATTAGCATCTGGAAATTTCCATTTACAAATTCATCTACAGTAGATACTACTTTAGGATGACGCAATAAACTCTTTGGCGTAAAAACAATTAAAGGCTTTCTGAAATTAGCTTTCATTTGCCTGCGCAATAGGTGGAACATATTTGCTGGAGTCGTACAATCTGCAACAAACATATTATCCTTTGCGCACATTTGTAAAAAACGCTCCATACGACCAGAGGAATGTTCTGCTCCCTGGCCTTCATAACCATGTGGCAATAACATTACCAAGCCGTTTTGCGTTTTCCATTTATCTTCACCCGAAGATATATATTGGTCTATCATAATCTGAGCGCCATTGCTAAAATCACCAAATTGTGCTTCCCAAATAGTTAATGTATTCGGGCTTGCCATGGCGTAACCATAATCGAAACCTACAACACCATATTCGGATAGCAAAGAATTGTAGATATTGAATTGACCTTGGTCATCAGAAATATTTTTATGTAATATGATTTCTTCTTCGCTATCTTCAACTTTAACCACTGCATGACGATGCGAAAATGTTCCTCGCTCAACATCTTGACCGGATATTCTAACATCAAAACCTTCAGCTAAAAGTGAACCATAGGCCAAATGTTCTCCCATTGCCCAATCCAATCGATTTTCATCAAACATGGTTTGACGAGATTCAATTAATCTTTGAATTTTACGAATAAACTTTTTATCAGATGGTAGATTAGAAATAACTTTAGTAATAGCTTTCAAAACTGTTTTAGAGACTGTTGTATCAATAGTCTCCATCATAACACCTTCAGTCACTCTGGTTAAACCCTTCCACTCCTCTTGCATAAAAGCGGTAATCTCGGTTTTAGCTTCTTTACGAGAATCTTCTAGTTTTTCCTCTAACTTTTCTTTATACTTAGATTCAATATGCTTCACATAACCTTCATCAATTACGCCTTCATCTAATAATCGTTGAGCATAAATATCTCTTGGGTTTTTGTGTTTTGATATGGCTTTATAAAGCAAGGGTTGTGTAAACTTAGGCTCATCACCTTCATTATGTCCATATTTTCTATAACCTAGTAAATCTATAAACACATCGCGTTTAAATTTCATTCTAAAATGTAGCGCAAAAAGTGCGGCATGTACCACAGCTTCTGCATCATCTGAATTTACATGAAGTACAGGTGATAAAGTTACTTTGGCCACATCAGTACAATATGTACTCGAACGACCATCTAAATAATTGGTTGTAAATCCTATTTGATTATTAACAACAATATGAATTGTTCCATTGGTTTTATAACCATCTAGTTGCGCCATCTGCACTACTTCATAAACCAATCCCTGTCCTGCTATAGCAGCATCTCCATGCACCACAATCGGAAGTACTTGTGAAGCATCAGTTATTTCCTCTTTATCTTGTTTCGCTCGTGCTATTCCTTGTACAACAGCACCTACAGTCTCTAAATGCGATGGATTTGGCGCAATATTTAGATTAATCTTTTTGTTGTTATAAGTCTCTCGATTACTTGTCCAACCTAAGTGATATTTCACATCTCCGTCAAATACTTTTTCTTCATAATCTTTACCATCAAACTCACTAAAAATATCTTTTGCTGATTTTCCAAAAATATTAGTCAGAGTACTTAAACGACCTCTATGAGACATTCCCATTACAAACTCCTTTACGCCTTCATCTGCGGCTTTTTCTATGATTGCATCTACTGCAGGAATTAAAGATTCGTTCCCTTCTAAAGAAAAACGCTTTTGACCTACATATTTTGTATGAAGAAAAGACTCGAAAGCAACTGCTTGATTTAATTTTTTTAGAATATATTTCTTTTCGTCAGTAGTAAATATGGTATGATTGTCATTTATATTTAACTTATTTTGAATCCACTGAATTTCCTCAGGTTTTCTTATATACATATACTCTACACCAATTGAACCACAGTAAATACTTTCTAAGTGATCTATGATATTTTGAAGTGTTGCTGAGTTTAATCCTAGAATTTCTCCAGCAGAAAATTTAGTGCCTAAATCATTTTGATTTAATCCAAAATTTTCAATTTCTAAAGTTGGTGCGTATTTACGTCTTGCTCTAACGGGATTTGTTTTAGTAAACAAATGTCCACGGTTTCTATAACCATCAATAAGTTTTAAAACCTGAAATTCTTTTTGAAGTTGTTCTGGTATCTGAGTAGATACTCCTTCAATAATTTCATCTTCCATTCCATAACTTTCCGAACCAAAATCATAACCTTGAAAAAAGGCACGCCAACTTGGTTCAACAGAATCAGGATTTTTTAGGTATTGGTCGTATAAATCAGCAAAATATGCTGTATGCGCTGCGTTGAGAAAGGAATATTTATCCATTACTTTTTATGAGACGTTGTCGTTTCAACAAAATTTATTCAAAAATACAACTTTTGCTAAAAATAGATGTGGTTTTATTATATTTATAACAATTAGAAAAGAACCATTTTCAATATGATAAATTATAATTCAATTAGGATTAAAAAATTCATTTTATCTAGCTTCTTAATGTGCTTTTTTATCTCATTTTCATTTTCTCAAAATACGTCATCAAAAACAAGTGATTTTTGGAAAAATGTACAATTTGGAGGAGGCTTAGGCTTAAATTTAGCCGAGGGCTTTTTTAGCGGAGGGTTATCGCCCTCAGTACTCTATAGAGTTAACCCATATGTTGCCACAGGTGTTGGTCTAAATTTTATGTATAGTTCTCAACGCGATGTTTTTAAATCTACAGTTTTAGGAGGAAGTATTTTAGGTCTATTCAATCCTTATAGAGAACTTCAAATATCAACAGAATTCGAACAACTTTTTGTAAGTAGAAATTTTAACGAACAATTTGCGAACTATGCAGATGATGATTATTCGTATCCTGCTTTATTTTTAGGACTGGGCTATACAAGTGGCAATGTAACTTTTGGTATAAGATACGATGTTTTATATGATAAAGATAAAAGTATTCAAAATGAAGCTTGGATGCCTTTTGTTCGATTTTGGTTTTAAAAATATAATGCTAGTACTGACTTA
>NZ_CAXBGB010000006.1:0-66683 GCF_963975125.1 uncultured Winogradskyella sp.
TAACTAATTTTTAATCCATTAGAAACATCTTCTTCACTAACACTGAGCGCAGTCGAAGAGTCAGGATTCACAAACACCAAATTACCAAACTTATCTTCAGTCATTAAAATCATACCTTGGCTTTCAATTCCGCGCAAAGCTCTTGGAGCTAAATTCACTAATACAGTAACCCGTTTACCAATAATATCTTCTGGTTTAAAGCTTTCTGCAATACCCGAAACTATTGTACGTGTATCTATACCAGTATCTACTTTCAAAACAAGTAGTTTTTTAGTTTTTGGCATTTTTTCTGCCTCTAGAATCGTGCCAACTCTAATATCTAATTTTGTAAAATCTTCAAATGTAATTTCGTCTTTTTGAGGCTCTAGAATTTTCTTAGCAGCTTCATTAGCTTTTTTACTAGCTTCTAATTTATCGAGCTGTGTTTGAATTTCAGAATCTTCAATTTTTGAAAATAATAGTTCTCCTTTACCAATTTGGTGCGCAGCAGGAAGTAAGATTTCTTTTGTGGAAATATCGCCCCATTTTAATTCGTCATTAAGAGACACATTTGTTTGAGTCGTGGCAATCTCATTATTTGAAGAGATTACCACATTAGTTCCTTCCTCGTTATGACATAAGCCAAGTATGTTTTTGAGTTTTTTTGAAGTAAAAGGTAAAAACGGCTCACATAAAACAGCTAAAGCTGAAGCAATTTGTAAAGCTATAAACATTACTGTTTTAGTACGTGTTTCGTCTGTTTTAATTGTTTTCCATGGTTCTTCGTCAGCCAAATACTTGTTCCCAAGTCGTGCTAAATTCATTAATTCTTGGCTCGCTTCTCTAAAACGATATCGTTCAATAGAGCTAGATATTACAGCTGGATATGCTTTTATTGTAGCTAAAGTCTCTTTGTCAATATCTAAATAGTCTGATGGAGTAGGAACAACACCTTCATAATACTTATTAGTTAAAACCACAACGCGATTAATAAAGTTTCCGAAAACAGCAACCAATTCATTGTTATTTCTGGCTTGGAAATCTTTCCAAGTAAAATCGTTATCCTTTGTCTCTGGTGCATTAGCTGTTAAAGCATAACGCAATACATCTTGTTGATTAGGAAAATCTATTAAGTAGTCTGGTAACCAAACGGCCCAATTTTTGGAGGTTGATAACTTATTACCTTCTAAATTTAAAAATTCGTTTGCAGGGACATTCTCGGGTAAAATATAAGAGCCCTCAGCCTTTAGCATCGCTGGGAAAATAATACAGTGAAATACAATATTATCTTTACCTATAAAATGAACAAGCTTTGTGTTTTCGTCTTTCCAGTAGTCTTCCCAGTTTTTCCCTTCGCGTTCTGCCCATTCTTTTGTGGCAGAAATATAACCGATAGGTGCATCAAACCAAACATAGAGCACTTTGCCCTCACCACCTTTAACTGGTACAGGAATTCCCCAATCTAAATCTCTGGTTACGGCTCTTGGTCTTAAGCCATCATCAATCCAAGATTTTACTTGTCCATACACATTAGGCTTCCAATCCTTTTTATGTCCTTTTAGGATCCATTCTCTTAAAAAATTTTCGTACTTATTTAAAGGCAAAAACCAGTGTTTGGTTTCTTTTAAACTAGGCACATTTCCTGTAATAGCAGATTTTGGATTTATTAAATCTGTTGCGTTATGGCTAGTTCCACAGTTTTCACATTGATCACCATAGCTTTCTTCATTACCACATTTAGGGCATTTGCCTATAACAAAACGGTCTGCTAAAAACTGATTAGCTTCTGCATCGTATAGTTGTTCTGAAACTTCTTCAACAAATTCATTTTTATCGTAAAGTGTTTTAAAAAATTCTGAAGCTGTATCGTGATGAATTTTAGCCGATGTACGCGAGTAATTATCAAATAAAATACCAAAATCTTCAAAAGATTTTTTTATGTTGGCATGGTATTTATCTACTATATATTGTGGAGAAACACCTTCTTTTTTTGCTTTAATTGTAATGGGGACCCCATGCTCATCACTTCCGCATATAAAAGCAACGTCACTACCTGTTAACCTTAAGTATCTTGAGTAAATATCTGCGGGTACATAAACACCAGCTAAATGCCCAATATGTATTGGTCCATTTGTATATGGTAATGCTGCTGTTATGGTATATCTTTTCGGCATAGTTTCGGATTTTTTCAAGGCACAAAAATACACAATATAAAAGCGATTTAGAAAAAAAATGTACATTTACAGAAAGCAGTTTTTATGACCTTGAGACCACAATTTAAATATTTAATTTATGCTGTTGCTTTAGTAATGTCTATGAATGTTTATACTCAAACGGAAACTGATAATTCTACTGAAATGATATCAGAATTAATTCAGCCACCATATTTAAAAGCAGGCGATACAGTTGCTATTGTTGCACCATCTGGCATCTTGAAAAATCGAGAGCGCGAAGTGCAACAAGCCGTTGATTTATTAAAAAGTTGGGGTTTATATGCTATAGTTGGTAAACACGTATTTAGTAAATCGAATCATTTTGCTGGTACTGATGACGAGCGTTGTGAGGATTTGCAAAAAGCTATGGATGATCCTAAAATTAGTGCTATTTGGTGCGCAAGAGGCGGTTACGGAACGGTTAGAATTTTAGATAAACTGAATTATAAAAGATTTAAAGAAAACCCAAAATGGGTTATTGGTTATAGTGATATTACTGCTTTACATAACCAATTACAAAATAAAGGATTTGAATCACTTCATGCTTTATTGTGCGTAAGTTTAACAAAGGATTTAAGCGAAGTAAAGAGTTCGATAGACACTTTTAAATCGGCTTTATTTGGGAAGCCAACGAATTATGTGTTAGAAGGTTCTAATTATAACAGAGTAGGTGAGGCTTCAGGTCAATTGGTTGGTGGTAACTTAACAATGTTGCATACTATGTTAGGATCAAAAGAAAGTATTGACACCTCTAGAAAGATTCTTTTTATTGAAGAAATAGGCGAATACAAGTATCATATAGATCGTATGCTACAGAGTATGAAACGTGCTGGTTATTTTGATAACTGTAATGGTCTTATCGTAGGTAATATATCTAAAATGCGACAGAATACTACACTTTGGGGAACTTCAGTAGAACAATTAATTCTTGATGCTTTAGTAGATTATGATTTTCCAATCGCTTTTAATATGCCAGCAGGTCATGAGAAAGATAATAGAGCGTTGGTTTTGGGGCGAATTGTGGAATTGAAAGTTGAGAAGGAAAGTACTTCGCTTGTTTTTAAGAAATAACATGTCATTCTACGACCTCACAAAACAAGAACGTAACCAAATTGTAGAAAAAATCAATCAAGAAATTGAAAATGATTTAAAACAAAACAAGACTGAAAACATTATAATATACTTTTCAGATGATGACACTTATATTCGTAAAACAGGCTATTTGGCTGTGGGTAAAATTTTCTATGCACAACCGCAATTACAACTCATAATACTTTCTGTATTAAAACATTTGATACGCTCTGTTAATGAATTGGTAAGACAAACAATAGTTAATGCTGCTGGTGAAATCGGGAAGTTTCATTTTAATAAGATTAAAGATTTTATGGATACTGGTTTATTTGACGACCATCATCGCGTTAGAAATGCAGTTATAGGCTCAATCAAGAAAATGGGAGAACGAAACCCTGTGCCAGTTTTGGCTTGGGCAAAGATATATCTTCAACATCAAGACAAGGAAATTAGACGAGAGATTTGCCATGGTATTGAATTGAGAGGCAGAACACATCCTCAAGATATTTTACCATTATTAAAGGAGCTTGAATTTGACGAAACCAAACGTGTTTCAGATACGTTAATTCATGTTCTTGGACAAATATCATATAAGCGTGGTTGCTTAAAAACTGTTGTTGCACATCTTAATACATGGAAAAACAAAGAGCTAGTGCAACACGCATTAGATGAAATTGTTGATGTGCATAATCGCTATAAAAATTTCTCAGTTTTAACTCAGCAACAAGCAATTGATTATATTGATGCTAATTATAAAATTTAAGTTGAACTAAAAAGATAACCACTTTCGTGGGAGGTGAGCATGGCACAACATAACGAACTTGGTAAAAAAGGAGAGCAATTAGCCGTAGATTTTCTACTTAAAAATAAGTACGAAATCATTGAGAGAAACTATCGTTTTGATAAAGCTGAGGTAGATGTTTTAGCACTAAAAGATAATATTCTAGCCGTTATTGAAGTTAAAACAAGGTCAACAATAGATTTTGGTAATCCGCAAGACTTTGTAAAGCCCAAACAAATAAAAAACTTGGTAAAGGCAGTAGATGAATATGTAAATGAGAATGACCTAGATCTAGAAGTCCGGTTCGATATTATTGCTATTGTAAAAGAGAAAAAAGGATTTAGTGTTGAGCATCTAGAAAATGCGTTTTATCATTTTTAAATATACAAGTGCGTAACAATAATAAAGAGACCGTAGAAGGCTACGTTTACTGTCATGTCTTTTGTGTTTAAACTCTTAAAACGTAAAGATTCCTTTTTTATAATACCACGACATAATACAAAGCTAATTAATATGATACCAAGAAAGAGGAACCAATATAATGACTGAGGATAAGGCAATGTTATATTTGTTATTAAAAATAGAATTACTAATCCACCAGCAACTAAAAGTCGCTTTTCGTCTTTCACGTTTAAATTATTTCTCAAGGAAACGTCTCTCACTTTTATTAAAATTAAGCTTGAGATGAAAATTAAAAAACACAATGGTAAACGTCATTCTTTTTCTTTAGATAAATTTAATGATTATATAGCAAATTGAAAAAATAATTCAGATTTTATTTATAAAAATTCATCTCGTCTATATAATGCCACACATTATCAGATAACATAGGTCGAACATTTTTCCCGCTTTTAATTTCATTTCTTATAAACGTAGAAGAAAGCTCCATTATTGGCGCAGGTATGTTAAAAATTTTAGGATGGTCGTTAAACGGAGTTTCTATTTTTCCATTTGAAAGTCTAGGATAAACATAAATAGAATGATTCTCTAGAATAAGCTCATAATTTTTCCACTTATGAAAACTTTTTAAGTTGTCTTCACCCATTATTAAAGCAAACTCATGTTCAGGAAATTTTTCGAAAAGATAAGTGAGTGTATCTATAGTATAGTTGGGTTGTTTTAAATCAAATTCAATATCACTAGGTCTTAATTTTGTGTAATCCTTTGTGGCACGATATACCATTTCTAAACGCTGGTGATTATCGAGTAAACTACTTTTCTTTTTAAAAGGACTCATTGGAGTTACTACAAACCAAATTTGGTCTAAATTGCTATGTTCTGCTAAATGGTTAGCAATAGTTAAATGACCAATGTGTATTGGGTTAAAGGTGCCAAAATATAAACCAATCTTCATATTATTGAGCTATAAAATCTGAAACTAAATTATAAGCGTTTTCTAGAGCCTGGTCTAAATCAGAGTTGACAACAATAACATCAAATAGTGGCGCAGTTGCTAATTCTGCAGGTGCTTTTGCAACACGCATACTTATTTTTTCTTCATTCTCTTCCCCTCTGTCTTTAAGACGTCTTACGAGTTCGTTTAAATCTGGTGGCTTCACAAAAACAGCTAATGTTTGTTCGGGAAATTTTCGTTTTATACGTAAACCTCCAGAAACATCAATGTCAAAAATAACATGTTTTCCTTTTGCCCAAATACGCTCAATTTCAGTTTTTAACGTACCGTAAAAGTTGTCTCTATAAACTTCTTCCCATTCTAAGAATTCATCTGCTTTTATTTTGTTTTTAAATTCTTTTAAAGATAAATAGTAATAATCTTTTCCGTGTGCCTCATTACCTCTTGCTTCTCTAGATGTTGCAGAAATAGAAAACTCTAAATTGAGTTCTTGCTGCTTTAATAAATGACGAACAATTGTTGTTTTTCCTGAGCCCGAAGGTGCTGAGAATACGATGAGCTTACCTTGTTTTTTTTTATTTTCTTTTAACATTGACAATGATTTTTTAATGCTAACTGCGACTATACACTGTCAACTAATTACAGGACATTCAATAATTGTTCCTTAATTTTTTCGAGCTCATCTTTCATCTGAACTACTAATTTTTGCATCGGAGCATAATTAGATTTTGAACCTATAGTATTAATTTCTCTTCCTATTTCTTGAGAAATGAAACCCAGTTTTTTGCCATTAGAATCATCAGAATTTAGTGCCTTAGTAAAATAGTCTAAGTGATTATCTAATCGTACTTTTTCTTCGGTAATATCATATTTTTCAATGTAATAAACCAACTCTTGCTCAAAACGATTTTCATCTACCTTCTCTTTGATATCAGAAATACCCTTTTCTAAACGAGCTCTTACTCCGTCAATACGATCAGGATCCATAGTGATAACCTCATCTAATAAACGTCTAAGTGTAGTAATTCTATCTATAAAATCTTGTTTTAAAATGGCGCCTTCATCTTTTCGATAAATCACAATTTTAGAAATGGCTTCTATTATTTCAGTGTTAATTGTGCTCCATTCTTCTTCATCGATTTCATCGCGTTCAGTGGTTACCGCATCTGGTAAACGAATTGCCATTTTTAATAGTTCAGTAGCATTACCATTAACAACATCCTTGAGTTGTTTTATGTATTCATTTACTACTGTTTTATTAATTTTTGAGCTTGTGTCTTCACCAGTAATTTCTACAAATAGCGAAAAATCGACCTTTCCTCTAACAAGGTTTTTGGCAATAAGTTTTCTGATTTCTAACTCTTTTGCACGATACATGGATGGCATACGAGCGTTAAGGTCTAAACTTTTGCTATTCAGTGATTTTAATTCAATAGATATTTTTTTTGTTGGGAGCTGAAGTACAGATTTCCCGTAACCTGTCATGGATTGTATCATTAAGATGCTGCTATTAAAGTTGCGCAAAGGTACAAAATTGAATGGTTTTATGGTTTGTTTAAATAGTTTCTAAAGGAACCAGTTTCTGGAATTGACTTTTATAACTTTGCCATACCTACTTGAATATGTAATTTCTTTATACGACATTACATGTTTAATTTGGTGTAACCATATTTGAAATGTAATCTATGTACAAAAAACAGTTTGAAATCCGTTGGAGTGATGTGGATGCTAATAGTCATTTAGCGAATTCTGCCTACACTAATTTTATGAGCCATACGCGTATGGCATTTTTTGAAGAATTTGGCTTCTCAATGCCAGAAATTAAAAATAATAATTTAGGGCTAGTGGTATTTTATGAACACATGCACTATTTTAAAGAATCGTTTCTTGGAGCACCAATTACAGTTACTATAGAGGTTTCGGGACTAAGTGAAGATGGTATGCTTTTTATGTTTGAGCATAATTTTTACAATCATAAAGGTGAAAACTTAGCTTATTGTGAAATGCAAGGTGGTTGGATAGATTTAAAAGCAAGAAAATTAACTGGTTTACCAGAATTTTTATTAGAATTAGTTCAAAAATTTCCAAAATCTGAAAGTTATAAAATCCTTTCTAAAGAGGATACTCGAAAGAATGGTGTGCGACCAAAACCGATGAGAATAAATTCTTATTTAAAAGGCGAGTGCTGTTTAAATGATTTTATATGAACATTTTCTATAAAAGGTGTCAAAATTTTATTAGGAATATGCCTTTTATGTTTACAATAACACACTAAAGATTTTGGTTTTGCACCAAGCGTACTTTTAATTTCTGAAGCTGTTCTACCTAAATTAATTTGACTTGATTTTGTTTCAATACCGAGTTTTACATAATCATTTAAAATCCTTGGGTATATGGCAAATTCTTTATTATTAGAATAATCAATGCCAATAAAATGTGCATCAAGATGCGTTTCATTTTGCATAGCAGAAAGAAATCCAACCAATTTGCCATCTAAAAAATAACCTTTTACAATAAATTTTTCGTGGTACGCTTTTTTAAGATGAATATAGGTATCGAGATTTAAGATTTGTGCATTAAAATCTGCATTGTTAATAGTATTCTGATACAATTCCTGTAGTTGTTTTTCGTGTGTTTGAATATCTTCAACAGTAAAAAATTGAGCTTTCAAACTTTTGCTTTTAGTATCTGCTCTATTCGCTTTTACTCTATATTTTGATTTTAAGGTGTTTATGTAATCATCAAAAGAATGCCATTCTGGTTTTAGAGTAATAATCATATTAGGTTCTACATGCATTGCAGTATAGTTGTAAGATTTTAAATGATTTGTAATGTAAAGGGATTCTTTTTCAAAATCTTTAACAAAAATGGCACTGAGTTTTTTTGTAATTTTGGATAAGTGCTTTACTCCATCAGCAATGGCTTTAAACGTTTCAATTTTATCTTCACCATCCTTTAAAAACGTACCATATTCACCACTTAAAAATACATTGCCACAAAACAAAACGCGGACATGATTATTACAAAACATTTTATTAATAACACGCCTTAAATTAGCATACATTTTAATGTTTTTGGTAATGGTTTCAATACCAATAGTTACGATTTGTGTGTTTGCAAAAGCTACAGCCTCTTCACCTTTTAAAATAAAGATGTAATTAAATTCAATATCAGTGTTTGCAAGTTCGAAGGCACTTAAAAACTCTGGAGAATAATAAATGTTGGTGCAACAATTTACGCTATCCCAATAAGCTTGAGGAATGCTATTTACCGTTTTAAATATTTTAGATTTTAAAGACAAATCAGTTAATTTTTTTAGGTTTAAGCGTGACTAAATATACACCAGAAAATATAAGAACCATCGCAATAATTTTTAATGTATCTATTGTGTCTGCTCCCATAATAAGGGCAAATAGACCAGCAATTACAGGTTGCAAATAAATAAACACACCAACTGTTGAGGCCTTTAACTTGTTTAGCGCTATCGGATTTAGTAAATAAGTCCCAAAAGTTGCTCCAATAACAACAAAGAGTACAGAAAATGAAATATAGGGTGTAAATGTTTGCCACTGTACCTCTTGTAATTCATTATAGCCAAATGGTAATACCATAAAAAATCCAAAAAGGAACAACCATTTTATAAAAGTAAAGGGATGATATTTTGCGGTTAACTGTTTTATTAGAATGATGTAAACACTATAGAAGAAAGTATTTAATAAAATAAAAGTATTTCCTAAAATAATATTGTCTCCTTCTCTTTCAGAATCGCCAAAGAGCGTTAAGGCTAAAGCACCAAAAAAAGCTAAGGCAACACCACTAATTTTTAAAGTTGTAATTTTTTCTTTTAATATAATCGATGATAAAATTAAAATAATAACAGGTGTTATAGTTACAATAGCAGAGGCATGTATCGGTGTTGTTAGTTCAACACCTTTTAAAAAAAACAGCATGTTTATGGCTACACCAAACACTGCAGCGATAAAAAATTTAAAATAGTCTTTTTGCTCAACTTTTTCTTTTGGCAACCAAATACTGAATAACCAAAATAAAATTGTAGCACCGCCAACTCTTAAAACCGTTAACGCAAATGGTTTTACAAAATTTTCATTCATTACCGTTTTTGCAAAGGTATAATTGAGTCCGTATAAAACCTGGACCATAAAGAGCGCAAAAATAGCAAAGCCTCTACTATTCATGTATAGAGAGTTTTGCTGCTTCTATTGTTTTTTTAGAATTGCCTACAAATATCTTATCGTCAATTATAATTACGGGACGTTTTAGAAATGTATAGTGTTCTAAAATGTAGTTTTTATAATTTTCTTCAGTAAGTGACTTATCTTTTAAATTAAGTACTTTATATAGTCTTGCACGTTTACTAAACAGACTTTCGTAACTATCAGTTAGCGCTCTCAAATTTTCAATTTGAACTTTAGTAATAGATTCAATTTTTATGTCTTGGAGTAGAAACTCATTAGATAAATTGAGTTCAGCTATAATTCGCATACAAGTATTACAAGTGCTTAAATAATATATTTTTTTCATATCCGAAATCTCAACAATTTTGAGACTACAAAGTAACCTTAATTAATACTAATTTTAGTTACATTTAGAAAAATATATTTATACTTATTGCGTTTTCAGCATTGCAATAAGAAGCTGAAATTATTAAGAAGTGTTATAAAAATTGCACGTTATAAGAATTGAATAAAGCGCCAATAGGGTTTAATAATAACAGTATTTTGAATATTGTACACATCAGAGCTAAACAACAATTATTGGTGTATAATTTATCTAAATCTTAGTGGTTGCCTCTGATGAAATGGTTGCAACATATAGAAAATGAACAAATACAGAAGGGAGTTCTCAAGCCGAAGTTGATGCCGTATAATCAATATAAGTTCAGTACCAAAAGCACTTTAAGTAATGCTGAAGAAGCGATAGACTTTAATAATTTTCATGAAGGTATCTATTTAGGTTATATTTTAGCACCTAGAAAATTGATTTAATGTTATGGAATACTACTCAATCGCAACAATTTTAATAGTTCTATCTGCAATCTTTGGATATATAAACGTGAAATTTTTAAAACTTCCAATTACTATTGGTCTAATGCTAATAACTATCGTGTTTACAGTTATTTTAGTTGGAATTGGACAATTTGATGATACACTTCTTGCAAAGGAAAAAGAATTTATATCGAGCATTGATTTTGAAACTGTTCTACTCGATATTATGCTAAGTTTTCTGCTTTTTGCTGGTGCTTTGCATACCAATTTTAATCAGTTAAAAATTCAGAGAGGCCCAATATTAGCATTCGCAACCTTAGGAGTTTTAGTTTCAACGTTTTTAGTTGGTGTTGTAATGTTTTATGTTTTACAATGGATAGGACTAAATGTTGAATTCATTTACTGTTTGTTGTTTGGTGCTTTAATTTCACCAACAGATCCTATTGCAGTTTTGGGAATTCTAAAAAAAGCTGGAGCACCAAAAAAACTAGAAGCTAAAATTGTTGGTGAATCATTGTTTAATGATGGAGTAGGTGTTGTAGTTTTTTTAACAATTTTTGCCATTGCCGCTAAGCCTAATGCAGCTATTGAATTTTCTGAAATAGCAACCCTGTTTGGACAAGAGGTTATAGGAGGAGTGTTCCTAGGATTGTTAATCGGTTGGATAGCATATCGTTTAATGAAATCTATTGATAATTACGAGGTAGAGGTAATTTTAACTATAGCAGTTGTAATGGGAGGAACCATGTTGGCGCATAAATTTCACTTATCAGCACCATTGGCAATGGTAACTGCAGGACTTATTGTTGGTAATGATACCGTTAGAAATTCCGCGATGTCTGAGACAACTGAAGCTTATGTCGATAAGTTTTGGGAACTTATAGATGTACTTTTAAATACTATTCTGTTTGTTATGATTGGTATGGAAATACTAGTCTTAACATTAGAGGAGAAATATATTTACGCTGGCCTCTTAGCGATACCAATTATATTAATGTGTCGTTATATCTCTTTATGGTTGCCGATTAAGTTTTTTGCTAAACGATTAGACTTTGTCCCAAAAACAAATTTAATAATGACTTGGGGCGGCTTACGTGGTGGTATATCTATTGCTTTAGCTTTAAGTCTTACTAAAGAAATGCATAGAGAACTATTCTTAGTAATCACCTATATTGTAGTAATATTATCTATTGTAGGACAGGGTTTGACTGTAGAGCCAATTATTAAAAGATTAACAAGAAAAACGGATTAATTTATCTTTAGATAAGATTCTACGTCATCAAACGGAATTATAAATTCAGTATAACCTTGATTGTAGGATGCGATTTCATAAGCGTTGTAAAGCAAAACTAATCCATCATCGCTAAAACCAATATTTTCAGGTAATTGAAATGGCTTTCCAAAAAAGAAATCTTCCATTGTTAAGTTGTCTTCTTCGACCTCTAATGATTTCACAAAATGCTTTTGAGCTAAGGTATAAAAGGCATCCATTTTTTTAACAATATCATTTTGGTTTAGAACTTGGCCAGATTTAGCATTTAAATTTAGAAATTTAATTTTCTCATTTCCATGCGCACCACCTTTAAATTCGTAAACACTAATCGCTATGGTAATAATGTCTTGAGACTGATACAATAACTCAGTCTCTATGTTTAGTTCCCAAATAGGCTCCGAAGCATCTGGAAAGTCCTTTTTAAAACTTAGATATTCTGAATTAAATTCTTTTAAAATGGTATTAAGTTCCGTCTTGTTTTTAATTGAACTTAATGTGCCAATAATAGCATTTTTAATACTGGTATTAATAGCCTCACTAAGTTCACTTTTGCCTTTAGCATTGTCATAAGTGCCAGTAATATCAGCATCAAAAGACTTTTCAATTGTTACAGTATTAAAAGTAGCAGGTTTAAATTCAGTAGTACACGAATTTAAATGTATTAGAAAAACAAAAAAACAAAAAAAACGCTTCAAAATATATGAGTTTTGTTAAACATAGAATAAAGGTATTGTATAGATTTAGATAGAACGAATATAGGTTAAATTTGTTGTGCTTAAAAAAGATCCACATTCTGTTAAGTTATTTCGCAGCATACGTCTAAAGGCTTTTTAATTTTTTATTCAATACAAATGAAATTTAATACAAAAACAATACATGGAGGTCAGGATCACGACCCTGCTTATGGCTCTGTAATGCCTCCAATTTATCAAACTTCAACGTATGCTCAAACTACTCCTGGTGCCCATAAAGGTTATGAGTATTCTAGAACACACAATCCAACTAGAAATGCATTAGAAAATGCTTTTGCGAGTATAGAAAACGGAAATTACGGATTGGCATTTGGCTCTGGTTTAGCTGCTATCGATGCAGTTTTAAAATTATTAAAATCTGGTGATGAGGTGGTTTCTACAAACGATTTATATGGGGGAACTTACCGCTTATTTACTAAAATCTATGAAGACTTCGGAATAAAATTCCATTTCATTGGTATGGAAAATGCAGAACGCATTGAAGACTATATTAATGATAAAACTAAACTGATCTGGGTAGAAACTCCAACTAACCCAATGATGAATATTATAGATATTCTTACAACAGCAAAAATAGCTAAAAAACATAATGTATTGTTTGCAGTTGACAATACGTTTGCAACTCCATATTTACAGCGACCATTAGATTTTGGAGCAGATATTGTAATGCACTCTGCTACTAAATATTTAGGAGGTCATAGTGATTTAGTAATGGGAGCATTAATTGTAAAGGATAAGAAATTAGCTGATCGCTTATATTTTATTCAAAATGCTGGAGGTGCAATTTGCGGCCCTCAAGATGCTTTTTTAGCTTTAAGAGGAATTAAAACACTTCATATACGTATGCAACGCCATTGTGAAAATGGAAAGGCTGTAGCAGAATTTTTAGTCAATCACCCAAAAATTGAAAAGGTGTATTGGCCAGGTTTTGAAAGTCACCCAAATTATGATGTCGCAAAATCTCAGATGAATAATTTTGGTGGCATGGTATCCTTTACAACGAAAGGAAACAACTATGAAGAAGCCATTAAGGTTGTTGAAAATTTAAAAATCTTCACTTTAGCAGAATCTCTTGGTGGTGTAGAATCCTTAGCAGGTCATCCAGCAAGTATGACGCATGCTAGTATTCCGAAAGAAGAACGTGAAAAAACAGGTGTCGTAGATTCCTTAATAAGATTAAGTGTTGGTATAGAAGATGAGGATGATTTAATTGCAGATTTAAAACAAGCGATAGGATAATTAAATTTAGATTTTGAATAATGAAAACACCAAATCATATGATTTGGTATGGTTAAATGTTCTTATTGTTGAAACCTTAATCTAGATAATAGATGTAACCAAAGTTTAGCCATACTAACCAGTCATTAGATTTATTAGATGATAATTGATGATCTAGACCATCTGTGAAATCACTAAAAAAATACTGAAACCTTAAGTCTATCATCAAATCTGACAAGATAGTCAGTTTATATCTTGTTCCCACACTAGATACTACAGACCATGTAGATCCGCTTTGGTCGCTAACAGAGCCTGGATCCCAGTAGGAATAAAAATTGTTGGCGTCTTCAATATTCGTATCTCCGTATGAAGTCTTAACACTAGGATTGTACGAGACATAATGTGCTCCTAAACTTGCAAATGGTGCAAATGAATAAGCACCAGCAGAAAAAGCTCTCACACTTCTAGGGAAAAACTCTAATTGCATTCCAATATTCCAATTTTGAGCTTCACCAGTATGTGCTCTTAAACGATCGGCATCAGCACTTGTTCTATCATTTTCTACCCATTTACCAAAATGATTAAGAGTCGTTTTGTTCCAAGCAATTTCACTTCTTAATTTAAAATGATCATTGAAGTAGGTGTCAGTTGTGTAACAATTACAATCAGCACGATAAGCAAAGTTAATATAATGAACTATACCAATACCAAAACCTGTATTTCCAGAATTTGTTTCAAAATCATAACGAACACCAAAATCGGATTGATAGGCTATAGGGCCAGCAATAACACCAATTTCGTGAGAAAAACCTAGCTGAGCATAACTTAGCTGCATAGATAAAAACACTGCAAATGGAATGAATAGTCTCTTTATGTTTATTACCATATAAATTTATTGTTGAGGCTCTTGCCGAACAAATATATAAAAACTCGACGAACTACCAAATAAAACAGATAAAACGCATAGTCTATTGTGGTCTATAAGTTTTAAAGAATTTTGATATTGTGAAAAAATTATTGAGAATAAAAAAAAATAAGTAGTTATTTTTACAGATAATGTATCTTTGCATCCAATAAATCACAATTTCTTAACAGTAACATATATGAAAGATAAAATTGACACTTTTTTAGAGCTTGTAAAGGAACGTAATGGCCACGAGCCAGAATTTTTACAAGCAGTTAAAGAAGTAGCAGAAACAGTTATTCCTTATATCGCTAAGCACGATATATATCACGGTAAGAATATTTTATTGAGAATGGTTGAACCTGAAAGGCTAATTTCTTTTAGAATAAGTTGGGTAGATGATGCAGGAGAAATACAGGTAAATAGAGGATATAGAGTTCAGATGAATTCGGCAATTGGTCCATACAAAGGAGGATTGCGTTTTCATCCAACAGTAAACGCTAGTATTTTAAAGTTTTTAGCTTTTGAGCAAGTGTTTAAAAACTCATTAACGACATTACCAATGGGTGGAGGTAAAGGTGGTTCTGATTTTGACCCTAAAGGAAAATCAGATAATGAGATTATGCGTTTCTGCCATGCATTTATGAGTGAATTATTTAGACATATTGGTCCAAATACAGATGTTCCTGCAGGAGATATTGGTGTAGGAGGAAGAGAGATTGGGTTTATGTTTGGGATGTATAAAAAACTTAAGAATGAATTTACAGGTGTACTTACAGGTAAAGGAGCTTCTTGGGGTGGATCACTAATTAGACCAGAAGCAACAGGATATGGAAACGTTTACTTTGCAGATAATATGCTAAAAACAAAAAACGATTCTTTTAATGAAAAACGGGTTGTGATTTCTGGATCAGGTAATGTAGCGCAATATGCTGCTGAAAAAGCGCTAGAATTAGGTGCAACAGTACTAACAATGTCAGATTCGGGAGGTTACATTTTAGATGAAGATGGAATTAATACCGAGAAATTAAATTTTGTCATGGATCTTAAAAATGTAAGACGTGGTAGAATTAGTGAGTATGCAGATAAATATCCTAACGCAAAATATATAGTAGGTGAAAGACCATGGTCTGTAAAATGTGATATTGCTTTGCCATGTGCTACTCAAAATGAGTTAAATGGAGATGAGGCAAAACAATTAATAGAGAATGGATGTATCTGTGTGTCCGAAGGAGCTAACATGCCATCAACACCAGAAGCCATTCACGAATTCCAAAAAGCTAAAATTTTATTCGCTCCAGGCAAAGCTTCTAATGCAGGCGGAGTAGCAACTTCTGGTTTAGAGATGAGTCAGAACTCATTACGTTTAAGTTGGTCGAGAGAAGAAGTAAATGCAAGATTAAAAGATATTATGGAGGATATTCATGATTCTTGTGTAAAGTATGGAAAAAACGATGATGGATCTATAGATTACATTGCAGGCGCAAATATTGCTGGTTTTGTAAAAGTTGCAGATGCGATGCTAGCTCAAGGCGTTGTTTAATTATTTATGGTAAATATATTAAAGCTTCTATGTTTTTACATAGAAGCTTTTTTTATGACTTAATATATGATTAGTTCAAAAATATCGTTACTATTAAATATATTTGAGCAAACATATTTATTAATGAATAAAACTGTTTTTAAAATCTTAATTCTACTGTTTGGTATTACGGCTTCATGTTACAGCCAAGAGTCAACAGCACTATGGCAATCACATTTCTCGTATAATAATATAGTTGATGTAGTAAGTGGGGAAAATAAAATATATGCTGCTGCTGAAAATGCTGTTTTTGAATATGACACATTAACTAATGAAGTAAAGACTATAACTACCGTAGAAGGGCTTTCTGGTGGGCAAATTACTACTGTATATTACAGTACAATATATCAATACTTACTTATTGGTTATGAGACGGGATTAATGGAGGTATATTCAGAAACTGATGAATCTGTATTAACTGTTGTTGATATTTTAGAGAAACAAAATATTACTCCTATAAACAAACGTATTAATCATTTTTATGAGAGTGAAGGGTTAATTTATATTTCGACGAATTATGGAATTTCCATTTACGATTTAGAGCGCTTAGAATTTGGTGACACCTATTTTTTAGGCAATGGAGGTTCTCAAATTACGGTGAAGCAAGTTTCTGTTTTAAATAATGAAATTTTCGCAGCTTGTACAAATAATAATGGTATAAAAAAAGCAAATTTAAATAACCCAAATTTAATAGATTTTTCGCAATGGGAAACGATTATATCGGGTAACTATCATACCATGAATACAATAAATAATAGATTGTATTCTGTTCGAGAAAATAGAGCGCTTTATGAGATAGATGGGGCTTTAATAAGCAACTTATTTACTTTACCATTACTGCCTTTAGATGCTGAAGTATCTGATTCTAACTTAATTTTTTCGACCACAAATACCATTTATGTTTATGACGAAAATATTCAATTAATAAACAGCTTTCTACCCACAGATGATTTTGACACTAATTTTACTTCTTCAACTTTGTTAGATGAGTTTATATATATTGGCACGGAAGATTTTGGTGTTATTAGCAGTCAAATTTCTGATGGTATTACCTATTTGGAAATTAAACCAAACGGACCACTAAAGAACAGTGTTTTTAGGCTAAATGCAACTACGGAAACGGTTTGGGCAACTTTTGGTGAATTCACAGCGGCTCTAAATCCATATCCAATCAGATCAAATGGCATTAGTTATTTATCCGAGGGTTCATGGAATAATATTCCTTTTGATAACCTTATGGGTGCAAGAGAGTTAAATGAGATAACACCAAACATATTTAATCCAAATCAAGTATTTATAAGTTCTTTTTTCAGAGGCCTTTTAGAACTTAATAATTATGAACCTACAACTCTTTATAACCAAACCAATAGTGGGCTTGAGTCTTTAGCCTTACCTAATAACCCAAATTATATAGATATTCGTATTTCGGCTTCTGAGTTTGACTCTAATGGATTACTTTGGGTTTTAAATAGTAGAGTGGATGAGGCGCTAAAATCTTATGACCCAATAACCGGAAATTGGCAAGGGTATAGTTTTTCTAATTTAATTATTAATGCATTTACAGATGAAATAGGATTCTTTGATTTGGAAATTGGAAATGATGGTACAAAATGGATTGGATCTTATAATAACGGATTAATAGCTTATAATGAAAACATGGCTAACAATCCTATAAGAAATATAAATTCTGATGAGCAAGGTGTGCCGCCATTTACAAGATTTACGACTCTAGCATTAGATAATAGAAATCAATTATGGATTGGTACAACTAATGGTTTAAGGGTATTATTTAACACAGGTAGTTTTTATGATGACCCTAACCCAACCTTAAGGGCAATAATTATATTAGAAGAGGGCATACCAAAAGAGTTATTAGATGATCAATCTATTACAGATATTAAAGTAGATGGTTCTAATAATAAATGGGTTGGCACAGCAGATTCTGGAATTTTTTATTTTTCGTCAGATGGACAAAGTACAATTTATCATTTTACTGTAGAGAACTCTCCATTACCATCTAATACAATTAACGATATTTCAATAGATTTAGACAATGGAATTGTTTACATAGCTACAAGTAAAGGATTATTATCTTTTAGAGCAGGAGGCTCTAAACCTGAAGAAACTTTAGAAAAAGCATTTGTATATCCAAACCCTGTGCGACCAGAGTATAATGTACTCGGATTTAGTGATCTTAATGATGTTAATAAGGGAATTAAAATTAGTGGACTTACAGAAAATGTAAACATTAAAATCACGGATATTGAAGGTAATCTTGTAGCAGAAGCACAATCTAATATAAACCAAAGATCTTCAAATGCTAAGTATAATTTTGCTATAGATGGCGGCACAGCGATCTGGAATGGTAAAAACATGGGAAATTCTATTGTAAGAACAGGTGTTTATTTAGTAATGATTTCAGATTTAGACTCTTTTGAAACAAAAGTTATTAAGGTGCTTATAGTTAAATAAAACATGCTTACAAAAAACACTAGCATTGTTCTTTCCAAACTAAAATATAGAGATTACGATCTTATTGTAAAATGCTATACCCAACAACGAGGTGTGGTCAATTATATTTTAAGAGGAGTTTTAAAGTCTAAAAAAAGCCAGACTAAAACGGTTTATTTTCAAGTCTTATCTCAACTTCAAATCGAAGAGAATTACAAACCCAATCAATCACTTCATGTTATAAAAGAAGTAAAAGCCAATTATATATATAAAAGTCTTCATACTAACATATACAAAAGCGCAATCGTTTTATTTTTATCCGAAATTCTTACCACTGTTCTTAAAGAAGAAGAAAAGAACGAGGATTTATTTCATTATATAGAAACCGCTTTACAATATCTAGACAATGAAGATCAATTTTCAAACTTTCATTTATTATTTCTTTTAAAATTAACACGATATTTTGGGTTTCAGCCTGAAAATTTAAACAGCATCTATCCTTATTTTAATTTAAAATCTGGAGTTTTTGAAGCTTCTAAAAATGGAATATATTCGATTTCTGGTAAAAATTTAATCCTCTTAAAAGAGCTCTTGGGCACAAATTTTGATGCATTAAATGGTATTAGAATAAATGCAAAACAAAGACAAGAATTTTTAAATATGTTATTGTATTATTTTGAATTACATTTGGGTGGTTTTAAAAAACCTAAATCATTACAGGTGCTTAACGACGTATTTCATTAAGCTAAATTTTAAGTAACGATTTTAGCTACGATTAGTATAAAAGTGAAGTATAATATAACTCTTAGTATTTTTTTATTCCTCTTTTTGCAGATGGTCTATACTCAAAACATTACAGTTTTAGAAGAAAGTAGTAATGAGCCAATTCCTGGTGTTGCAATTTATAATTTAAAGAAAACCAAATATGTAGTTACAGATATAAATGGACAAGCCAAGTTGGATAGTTTCAACCCGAGAGAATTGATTTATTTTCAAAACTTGCTATACAAAAAACTGCAATTAAGAAAGTTTGATATTTCTGAAAACAATAATGTTATTTATTTAGTTCCAAGGGTTGAAGGATTAAAACAAATTGTTATTTCGGCTTCAAGATTTGAACAGAGTAAACGTGATATTCCTCAAACTATAGTTAGTGTTAATGCCAATGAAATCGAATTAGCCAATCCGCAAACTAGTGCAGATTTATTAGAAAATACAGGGAACATCTATATTCAAAAAAGTCAATTAGGTGGCGGCAGCCCTATGATTAGAGGTTTTTCTACCAATAGACTTTTAATTACAGTAGACGGCGTTAGAATGAATAACGCCATTTTTAGAGGAGGTAATCTTCAAAACGTCATATCTATTGATCCATTATCTATTCAGAATACCGAAGTTACATTAGGCGCAGGTTCTGTAGTTTATGGAAGTGATGCTATTGGTGGTGTAATGAGTTTTTATACTAAGAAACCGCATTTATCTTATAAGGACAAACTGTATATTAGTGGTAATGCTTTGGTAAGATATGCGAGCACTAACGAAGAAAAAACAGGACACTTTGATCTTAATTTGGGCTATAAAAAATGGGCATTTTTAACTAATGTCAGTTACACAGATTTTGATGATTTAAGAATGGGAAGTAATGGACCAGACGATTATCTAAGATCAGAATATGTCATAAGGCAAAGTGGCGAAGATGTTATTGTAACTAATTCCGATCCTCAAATTCAAAAACCTACGGCTTACAGCCAGATTAACTTAATGCAAAAAGTCCGTTATGAACCTTCTGATAATTTAAATTTTGATTTAGGCATATATTACACAACGACTTCAGATTACCCAAGATATGATAGATTGATTAGACCTGGAGTTGAAACGCTTAGATCTGCAGAATGGGAGTATGGCCCGCAACAATGGTTTATGGGTAATCTGCAATTAACTAAGGTCAGCAGTAGCTCTAATTTGTATGATAAAATACAAACAACAGTTGCTTATCAAAATTTCGTAGAGAGTAGAAGTGATAGAGATTTTCAGTCAACTATACGAAAAGTGAGGGAAGAAAATGTAGATGCCATTTCTTTTAATTTAGATTTAGAGAAAAAGACACATCCTAAGACAACAATTTACTATGGTGTAGAATATCTCTATAATACAGTAGGATCGGAGGGGAAAGATGAAAATATAGATGCAAATACAAGTGTGCAAAATGTTACACGTTATCCAAAAGGCTCAACATGGCAGTCTTTCGCAGCTTATTCAAGTCTTAAATATAAACCCAATAGTAAGTTCGTATTTCAGTCGGGTTTACGATATAACCAGGTAATTGCAAACGCAGACTTTACCGAAAACAACGTGTTTTTAAATCTTCCGTTTAACGATGCCAAAGTAAATACAGGTGCTCTAACAGGTACTGCAGGTATAACCTGGTCTCCAAGTGATATGACTCAATGGAAGCTGAATGCTTCAACAGCATTTAGAGCGCCTAATATAGATGATATAGGTAAAGTATTCGATTCGGAGCCTGGATCTGTGGTAGTGCCAAATAAAAATTTAAAGGCTGAATATGCTTATGGAGGTGAATTAGGTTTAAAATTGAATTTTTCTGACAAAGTCATTTTAGATTTAGCAACCTATTATACGTTTTTAGATAATGCTTTAATTCGAAGAGATTTTGAAATAAATGGTGAAACCGAAATTGTTTATGATGGTGAGTTAAGTACGGTTCAGGCTATACAAAACGCATCAAAAGCATGGATTTATGGCTTTGAAGCAGGTATAGAAATTAATTTCACAGATCAATTAAAATTGCAATCACAATATAATGTTATTGGTGGTACGGAAGATAATGAAGGTGTTGAAGCCCCAATTAGACATGTAGCACCAAATTTTGGACGCACGCATCTAATATGGAAAAAAGATAAGTTTTTGTTGGATGCCTTTTTAATTTATAACAACGCTTTGTCGTTTAATCAACTGGCTCCTTCAGAGATTTCTAAAGACTATTTATATGCTTCAGATAAAGATGGAAACCCTTATGCACCATCTTGGCGTACGCTTAATATAAGAACGCAATATAGGTATAACGATAAACTTAGTATTACAGCAAGTTTAGAGAATATAACGGATCAACGTTACAGACCGTATTCTTCAGGAATTTCAGCAGCAGGTAGAAACTTGATTTTAGCTTTAAAATATTCGCTATAAAACACCTCATTATAATGATAAGATCTGTTGTGTTTTTTTGTTATTTATATTATTGTCGTTTAATAGCCTTTTTACTAATCACTTGTCCGTTTGACAAAGTTACCTTTGCAATATAAGCGGCTTTACTGAGTAGAGATAAGTCATATATTTCAGTTGAACTATCACCTTTTAGATTATAAATTTGTCTTCCTGTAATATCTAAAATTTCAACATCTGTTATAGTAAAACTTTTACCAATTTTAAATTGAACATTTCCGTTAATCAACTCAATTACTGATAAGTCATTTTTATCTACCCGATTATCATCAATAGAAAGTGCACCTGCTCTATACACTATTTCAAATCGATTATTAAATTCACCAACTACGGATGTAAATATGTAGTCAGAATCTTTAAGATTGATAATAGTGTTTAATAGATTGTCTTTTATATAAATAGCACTATTATTTAAAAACTCACCTTCAAAGAGGGCTAATGATAGAGTATAAATTGTAGGCTCATCAATTGAAGTATAAAAACCTAAAGGAATAATCTCATCTTCATTCAGCGAGTTTAAATCTCGTCCCTGAATAGCATATTTCTTGTCATTGTTATCAATAATTGAATATAAAATAGAATTTGCGCCTGTAGATAAATTTCTTGGTGCATCAAAGTATGTGCCATCAAACCCATTAGTTGCATTATTAATGTAGCCAACTAAGATTTGATTAAACACTCCATTATCAGAAGTTAGATTTACCCAAACTCTATTAGAAGAACTCGTATTTGTTGTTGAATTTCTAAAAAATTGATTATTGTTACCTGTTACTCTCATCGAATTATTAAAAATAACATTACCTGTAACGCTTATAGGTGTATCACTAAAAGAAACAAAGAAACCTTGACCAGAAGGTATAAAACGACTAGGTTTGTCATTAATATCAACCATGCCGTCACCATTCGTATCATCTCCTCCTTGTGTTTCACCAATTCCGTTAATAGTTGCATAGTCAGATTGAACAAAATTGAGTAATGCATTACCGTTAGTTGTATCAGATGGTTGCGTATTCTGAGACCATAAATAAACTGTGCCATCTAGTAATCCGTTTACGTTTAAAACATTTACATTTTCATTAAAAAAGGTATCAACATTAATCGCGGAGGGATAGGGATTGCCAATAAAATTCCAGTTAGTATCATTTGTTTCAGTATCATTTCTGTAAACAGGGACTGTAATAACACCATTGTTAAATAGACCTGTAAATGTATAATCAAATTGGTAAGGAGGAGAACTCATTGGTGGACCAAAAAACAAATCTTCTCTATGAGTAGAGGCGTAACCATAGCCTGGTGTCATAGTATCTGTGCCATTAACTAAGATCCAATCGTCACCATTATCATCAATATCATCTTGCCCAAGAATTTGTGTGTCATCATTATTAGATTCTGCATACTCATCTAAAAAATTTTGTCCTTCAAATCTAAATCGTCTATTTAGGGTTCCTTCAGTTATACCATTATCTATTGTAGTATTAGATGTTGGAGAACTCCAGTAGGTATATTCGTACCAATTATTCATTGGAGCTGTTGTTTTAGTAACTTCAATTACTCCTGTGCCACTAACGGTTGCTAAGTTATCTATTTGGATAACAGACCCTTCGGTTGCAACATTAATGTTAGCATTCGCTATTATATCATTTTCTATTATAATATAGCCACCATTCTGAATGCTTAAAGTAGCGTTAACAGTTAAATTACATGCAATTAAGTTGTCATTTGCAGTAGTATCGTAGGTGCCATTTAAAATCGCTTCTGTATTGGTATCTGGGATTCCATTATCCCAAGTCGTCCCATTCCATGTCGTGGTATTTTGGCAGCCATCAGTACTAACTATACCATTAAAAGTGAAATCATTAATGCTAAAAGTACCTGTACCTCCAGATGCATTCCAAGCATAGACTCTAAAAGTAATGGCAGTTGTAATGTTTTGATAGTCTAGTCCAGATAAATTAATTGTAGCCCCAGTAATTATAGGAGTACCAATATTAGTAGTAAAACCATCTTCGCTACTTCTAAAAACAATGTCTGTTGGTCCAGTAAGAGAACTTTGTCCAGTATATTCAAAACTTACAAAGTCAATTTCAAAACCAGCATTTGGCGTTATTGTAAATTCGAAGTATGCTGTTAAATCTATCGCTACAGTATTCCAACCACTAGCATTATACCTATCATTAGTATTTTTTGGATTGATGCCTGTTCCGCGACCTATACCAGTTGCTGTAATATTAGCATCTACAATTTGGCCATTAATATAAGGATTGTCATTGTTTGGACGGAAACCACTTATTGGGTTTGTAAAAACGCTCTGTCCAAAAGCAAAACAAAGACAAGCAAAAAATAATAATGAGGCTAGGTAGTAATTTTTTTTCATGAGGGTGATTTTTAGGTTAATTTGGGGATAAAGAAATTTTACACTTTATTACCATCACACTAGCAAATATGAGTTAAAATCTTGTATTTTAGATGTTTGAATCTACAAAAAACATATACGGTCGATGAAGCGCGAAAAAAACTCGAAAATTATTGTGCATATCAAGAGCGTTGCCACAAAGAAGTGAAATCTAAGTTAAAGGAAATGAGAATGATTCCTGAGGTAATCGATAACATATTGGTGTATTTAATTCAGAATAATTACCTTAATGAAGAACGTTTTGCCAAGGCTTATGTAAGAGGGAAGTTTAGAATAAAAAAATGGGGAAAAAACAGATTAGTAAGAGAATTGAGGTTTAGAGAGATTTCTAGATATAATATTGATACTGCTCTTAAAGAAATTGATTTAGACGATTATTATAATACTTTAGATGAACTTGTAAATAAGCGAATTAGCCAAGTCAAAGAAAATAACCTTTACAAAAAGAAGAAAAAGGTTGCAGATTACTTATTATATAGAGGATGGGAATCGCATTTAATTTACGAAAAGCTTAACGAATATCTGTAAAAAAAAGCCCTTTCAAATTAATAAAAGAGCTCTTGTACTATAATTAAAAGGTAAACTACAGATTAAATGTAGCACCTATATTTAAAGTAAACTGATTGTAGATATAATAACCAATATCAGTTTTGTCGTTACTATATTTTGCTAAAGGGAATGTAGCTTCAGTAAATATTCCAAATCCCTCAGAGAAGAAATAACGTGCACCAATATGGCCACCAAAATTCTTTAAGCTTAAGCTAAGACCAGGATAAACATCGAAATTTTCATCGATAGCTAAAACGTTACCTAAATTGGCATTAAATCTTGCTTTTAAATCAAAACGATCACCAAAATCTGCACCAAAACTATCATCAATACCTAAAGCATAAGATGAAGATACACCTATAGAAATATTATCACCTAAACCGTAATCAAAGCTCACATTAATACCTGTTGCTTCATCCTGAAAATTAGCACCAATTTGAAATTTTTGATCTCCTTTGCCATCGAATGCCTGTGCACTGACAAATGAAACAGAAATTAATGCCATAATTAAAACTAAATTTTTCATAATCTTCTATCTAAAATTTGAATGGGCAAATATATTATAAGTTTTTAAACTGAAGCCGTTTTCTTAAAAACTCTTATGTGTTATAGAAACTTGGTCTTTGTGATGGTTTTAATAACAGGAATTTCTTGTAGATTTAAGTGCAATATTCAAATGCTTAGTATAACGAAGCTCATAAAGCGTTACTAAAATTTATTTATTGAGTTAGTCACTTAGTTGCTGTTAGTTTTGATACTGTCATTCAATTAGTTACAATGTGTTTTTCTTTAAAAATATGCAAACATACTGATAGAATCTTCTAGTTCTTCCTTCGGTTTTATGTAACTAGTTTAAAATCAGTAGAAATAAAAATAAAATCACGTTTCTTAAGTGTATAACTCAATTTATTTATTTTAAAGTAAACTACTTTAAAATTTTAGCTTTTTGTTTAGCCTCTTCATTACGTTCAATTTTATAATCTGGTCGCGACCATTTTGGTTTCTCACCTAAATGCTGATATTGAGAATCTTTAGCTTCAACAGATTCTGGTTGCATTTTTTTAATGAATGGCTTTTGAGTACTTAAACCTAAAACCTTAAACATTTCCATATCCTCACTCACATCTGGGTTTGGTGTTGTTAAGAGTTTATCTCCTGCAAAAATAGAATTGGCACCAGCAAAGAAACACAAGGCTTGACCTTCTCTTGTCATTTGAGTTCTTCCTGCAGACAACCGCACTTGAGTTTCTGGTATTACAATACGAGTTGTAGCTACCATACGCACCATATCCCAAATTGAGATAGGTTCTTGTTCTTCTAAAGGTGTGCCTTCTACTGCGACTAATGCATTAATAGGTACAGATTCTGGTTGAGGATTTAAAGTTGAAAGCGCAACTAACATTCCTGCTCTGTCTTCAACCTTTTCTCCCATACCAATAATACCACCAGAACAAACCGTTACATTGGTTTTACGAACGTTATCTATAGTTTCTAAACGATCTTCAAAACCACGAGTAGAAATAACTTCTTTATAGTACTCCTCTGATGAATCTAAGTTGTGATTGTAGGCATATAAACCAGCTTCAGCTAAACGTTGCGCTTGGTTTTCTGTAACCATACCAAGTGTGCAACACACTTCCATATCTAGCTTGTTTATGGTACGTACCATTTCTAAAACTTGATCAAACTCAGGCCCATCTTTTACATTTCTCCAAGCTGCTCCCATACATACACGTGAGCTTCCAGATGACTTAGCGCGTAAAGCTTGCGCTTTTACTTGCTGAACACTCATTAAATCATTGCCTTTAATGTCTGTGTGATAACGTGCCGCTTGTGGACAGTAACCACAATCTTCTGGGCAGCCACCAGTTTTAATAGACAATAAAGTAGAAACCTGAACTGTATTTGGGTCGTGGTGCTCTCTATGTATTGTTGCTGCTTCGTAAAGCAGTTCCATTAAGGGTTTGTTGTAGATCTCTAGAATTTCTTCTTTCGTCCAGTTGTGTCTTACTACGCTCATAGAAAATTATTATGTTGTAAAAATAGAAAATTCCACTTTGTAAAGTGGAATTTTCAACTTGTTTTATTTCTTTTCAGAAGTATCAATTTCCGCCTCATCTGCTTCAATCTCTTTTTTGTCTTTACCTTTTAAATACTCAGGTAAATCCATACCAGCCATATTAAACATTTCTTGTAAAGGAGGTACTGATTTGTACATGCCTGATAAGAAATTAGCGGTTGACGATTTTCCGTCTTCACCATTTCCGCCATTATCCCAAACCGTAACTTTATCAATCTTAATGTTCTTTATAGCGTCTGATTGAATTTGTACCAGTTCTGGTAATTTATCAGCAATTAATAACAATACAGCATCTCTACTATTGTTTCCAGCAGCTTTTACGATTTCTTGTAAACCAGCAGCTTGTTTTGTTAAGACTTCAAATTGCCCTTGAGCTTCTGCTTGCGCTTTAAATAGTATCGCATCAGCTTCACCTTTTGCACGTCTTCTAATACGTTCTGCTTCAGCTTCTGCATCAATTTCAACTTTACGTTTATCAATTTCAGCAGGTACAATAATATCAGCCATTTGAGAAGAACGTTCACGTTCTGCTCTAGCAACTTCTGCATTTTGCTCTGCGGCATAAGACTCTTCTAATGCTTTTGCAGTCTGTACTTTCTCTGATGCAATAGCCACACGCTCTGCTTCTGCTTCGCGTTGACGACGTAAAGAATCTGAATTCGCTACCGCAATTTTCGCAGTGTTTTCACCTTCTACAGCTTGTGCATTTGCTGCAGCAACTTGTGTTCTTTCATCTTGTACAGCATTAGCCTCACCAATTGAACCATCTCTAGTTTTTTCTGCAACCGACTTACGAGCTGCATTAATTGCATGTGCAGCAGCTTCTTTACCAAGCGCTTCAATATAGCCAGACTCATCTACGATATCTGTTATGTTTACGTTGATTAATTTAAGACCTACTTTCTTTAATTCAGTTTCTACACTCTGTGAGATATTAGTTAAGAATTTGTCACGGTCATTATTAATTTCTTCAATATCCATTGAAGCTACTACTAAACGTAGTTGACCAAAAATGATTTCTTGTGCTAATTCTTGAATTTCATTCTGACCCAATCCTAATAAACGCTCTGCTGCATTTTGCATAATACCTGGCTCAGTTGATATACCAATGGTAAAACGAGAGGGAACATTAACACGAATATTCTGTTTAGATAAGGCGTTAACTAGATTTACCTCAATGGATATTGGTGTTAAATCTAGGAATTCATAATCTTGAATAACAGGAATAATAAATGCAGCACCTCCATGAATACATTTGGCCGATTGTCCTCCGCCAACTTTACCATAGACTACTAATATTCTATCTGATGGACAACGTTTATAACGTTTTATTAAAATAATTAAGGTTAATACTATAAATAATGCGACAAATATTAGCAACATAGGTCCACCTATGCCATCCATATTAAAGTTCTCTTGTATGCTCAGTAATTTCATATGTTATTGGGTTTAAGGGTTGATTATTAATTATAAAAGTTTCTTTTGAGCGTTATTACTTAGCAATGGCTCTTTATTAGCTTTTGAGGGCTCAATTGGTTTACGTGTGTGGTCAACAATGAGAATACCGTTTGAGGTAACATCGACGACCTTTATAATGGTTCCGGATTTTAATTCGGTTAATGAGTCTGTAAGTGCATCTAACTCTCGCATAGTGCCTTGTACACTAACATTTACTTTTCCCATTCTAGAGCGATCTGCACCTATGGTCAAATAGACTTCGCCAACAGCATCAATAGCATTTGTGTAATTTAATGTACCGCTATCAGTAAGTTTACTAATAAAATAAAATAGTGCTGCCATAATTGTCATCATTAACAATCCAGATAACAGAGAGATAATGATAATTACAGGTTTTGATAAGCCAGCGTCAATACTTGCAATTCCACTCCAACCAAAAATGGTGAAAAAGCCTATCAAGTTTTTAAAGGTGATGAATTGAAACCCTGCACCTGAATCTATGTCAGAGTCTACTTCGTCTATATCATCAGCATCTCCTCCGGTAAATGCCAATAACATTACTACCGAAAAAATTAGAGAGCCTATAATGGCTATTAACCAATAGACTTTTGTGAAAAATTCTAAATTTGAAAACCATTCAGTCATAACTTTGAGATTTTAAATGCGTGAATAAATATACGACCATTATAAGACTGCGCAATCTTATTTTGAAAGTAAAATAGTCACTGCATTACCACCAAAGCCGACGGCATTAATCATAATTTTTGAAATCTTTTTTGGACGCGATTGCTCCAAGTACGGAATGTCAATAAATGTTTGATGGTTAAGCATAAGCACCGCCATTTCTATACTTAATAGTCCGGAAGCTCCAAGACTATGACCTACTTTCATCTTATTAGTAGTTAATGAAGGAATTTTGTTACAAAAAATCTGATTTATTGCATTATATTCTGCAAAATCACCTTTAATTGTGCCAGGTGTATGTGTTACTATAATATCAATGTCTTCTGGGTTTAAATCACCTAATGCCATTCTCATAGAGCGCTGAAAACAATCGGCATTAGTTGAAAGCGATGCATTATGTTCTAATAATTCTGTTCCATAACCAATACCTTCTATAATGGCTAAAGCGTTTTCAATTTTTCCTTTTTCTAAACAAGCCATTGCTGCTCCTTCTCCTAAAATCATTGTGTTTTCGGTTTTATTAAAATCGAGTGCGCGACAAGGGTATGCATTATCTTTTCTGGCATAGATTTTAAGGGCCTTCATCTGTGCAATTGTAAATGGTGTTAATGGAGCCTCACTACCACCAACTAAAAATTTATTGCACATACCAGAATTTAACCAAGCGACTCCATTGAGCATGGCATGTAATGCGGTAGAACATGTAATTGAATGAGAAATCTCTGGACCTTGCGTTTGTAGATCATGTGCAACCCAAGACGAAATATTACCAAGGGTTGTGGTTGGGGAACTTAAGGTTTCGGCTTTGTTTTTATTTAAAAAACTTTCAAAATAGGTTTCAAATAAACCTGTAGCACCTCGAGAAGAACCAATATTAATCCCAAAATTATCTGAAGCTGACCATCCAGCTTCTTTAATCACTTCTCTTGCCGAGAAAATTCCAAACAAAACAGAATCATCTAGTTGTTTGTATTTAGTGTTTGATTGTCGGAGTTTTTCAATCTCTTTTTTGGCTTCGCGAGATAATTCTGCAACAAAAGTTCCATCTTTTTCGTTAAAAAAGTGAGCGTTAGATTTATAATTTCCCCAGATGGTTTCTTTAATAAAACCTAAAGGTGAAATGGATGAAATAGCAGTTATAGAAATGGGTTGATTCAATAGAAACTTTGTTTAAAACAAAAATAAGATTTAAACCCTAGTCTAAAAATGAACTGCTCTAATTTATTATCAATTTGTAACATAATCTTTTTTTAGTTTACTTACATTTAGTAATCAATTAAAATAGCATGGAAGAAAATAAACAGAAAAGTTGGTTTAGTAGAAATTGGGGATGGGTACTTGGTGGCGGTTGTTTGTCAATAATTGTTATTGTAGCTTTAGCTATAGGAGGTTTAATTTATAAAGTTACAGATGCTGTAAAGGAATCTGAACCTTATACACATGCGTATGCTAAAACGATAGAAAATGAAAAAGTTATTGAATTCTTAGGAACTCCAATTGAGACTAATGGTATGGGAAATACGAGCTATAAATATGCAGATGGATCTACTACTGCGGAATTAACGATACCAATAAAAGGCCCTAAAGATGAAGGTAATATTATTGTTGATGCTGAAAAAATAAATGATGAATGGACATATAATTCACTTTATGTAAAAATTGATGGGGAAACAGAAACTATTAATTTATTAGAGACTGAAATTGAAGAATAGCTAGACGATCTCTAAAGCGTCTTCAATCACTCTATATATATTTTGAAGTTCTTCTTCAGAAATAACATACGGAACCTGAATGTAAATCGTATTACCAAGAGGTCTTAAAAACACACCTCTGTCCATAAAGAATTTTAGAAGTTTATCACGCAAACTTCCATAGCGTTCCATCTTGGTATTGAGATCTAAGGCAAAAATCACACCTATTTGTCGTGTAGATTTAACTTTAGGATGTGCTTTAATATGGTCATTAAATTTTTGATGCGAGTTAGTAATTCGCTTAATATTATTCTGGATATCTTCTGATTGCAAAAGTTCTATTGCAGCTATTGCAGCAGAACAAGCGATAGGATTCCCTGAGTAAGTATGGCAATGAAAAAAGCCTTTTGCCATGTCGTTACTCAAAAATGCATCGTAGATGTTTTGAGTGCATGAGGTTATTGCCATTGGCACTAATCCTGCTGTTAAGGCTTTACTTAAACAAATAATGTCTGGTTTTGTATCTACATAATCAGAAGCAAAATACTTACCCGTTTTACCAAAACCAGTCATAACTTCATCTGCAATAGTTAAAATGCTATGTTCTTTACAAAACTTAAGAATGGTGTTTAAACCATCAGCATCATGAACTTTCATTCCGGCTGCTCCTTGTACCAAAGGTTCATAAATAAAACCAGCGATGTCATAGTTAGATGCAAAGTTTTGTAATTGATTTAGTATGTCTTTGTGATTTGTTCCGTTTGGTGTTGGAATGCGCTTTACATCAATTAAAAAGTTTTCAAAGGGGCCATTATAAACAGATAAGCCAGAAACACTCATTGCTCCAAAAGTATCTCCATGAAACCCGTTTTCAAAAGCAATGAATGTTGAGCGTTTTTTACCTTTATTAAAGTAGTATTGCAATGCCATTTTTATACCAGCTTCAACTGCAGTGGAACCATTATCATTAAAGAAAATTTTATTCTGACCTTTGGGTAATATCTTAATAAGTTCTTCGGATAACTTAACAGCAGGTTCATGCGTAAAATCACTAAACATCACTTGGTCTAGTTGCTGCATTTGTCGGTAGACCTTTTCAATAATATAGTCATTGCAATGACCAAACATACAAGTGTACCAAGATGAAATGGCATCTATGTAGTCATTTCCGTCTTCATCAGTTAAGATGCAACCTTTAGTTTTTACAATAGCTGTACTTTCTGGATGTAATTGATGCTGTTTTAGTGGGTGCCAAAGGTGTTTTTTATCTCGTTCTTTTAAACTCATTATCTTCTTTTGTCATTCCTGCGAAGGCAGGAATCTATATTTTATTCACTAGGCATTATGGATTCCGCATCAAGTGCGGAATGACAGTTACAATTTCTCTTTGAATTTTTCAGCATATTCTTTAATCACATTCTTATCAAAATACGGCTCGTCATTTATTCTTCCGATTACTGGTACTCCGGTCATTTTATCAATTATTGATTCTGTAGACTTGTGTTCGTCGCCACTATAAATTAAAGCGATATCAAAACTTTTAGCTTTTAGAGTATTTATAGTTAGAAGTATATGATTAATACTTCCTAAATAATGGCGAGATACCACAATGACTTTGTCTTTTGGTTGTATAAGATCTAAGATTGTGTCTTTATCATTTAAAGGCACCATCAAACCTCCAGCACCTTCAATAACTAGATGGTTTTTAGTTTTTGGACGTTTTATTTGTTTTAAATCTATAGTCAATCCATCAATTTCTGCTGCACCATGAGGACTCATTGGTGTTTGTAAGGCGTAACTATTAGGATGAAAAACGGATTTAGAATTCGACACCAATTGTTGCACTTTTTTAGTGTCGCAATTATCTAGTTCACCGGCTTGTACGGGTTTAAAATAATCTGCATTTAGGGCTTCAACTAAAATTGCTGAAGCTATTGTTTTACCAACATCTGTTGATATGCCTGTGATAAAGTAGGTTTTCATTTTACAGGGAATTCAGTTTTACAATCTTCACATACATATTGATAGCGTGTACTAAATGGTAAAGTTCCAAATAGGAAACCTATTAAAAATGACATCATTGATTTAAAATCTTTTATTGTCGAGTATAAGTCAATATGTTCTTGTTTACAATTTGGACAAATAATCGGTTGCCCTTCGTCGTCAACAGAATACTCTTTAATGGATTTAAGGATGTCTTTAGCTTTGTTTTCGTCTTGAGCAAGCACTTTAAGCTTAACGCCTCCAATAGCATTACTCACCAATGGATCGGTATCTATAGTGATATTATCTCTTAAGAATACTTCAATTCCATCGGCTTCTAATCGCCCTTTTATGATTTGTGCTTCAGATGAATATTGAAATCTAGCAACGGTAACAAATGTCTGACTCATAATTTTTTATGATGAGATACTGAAACGAGTTCAGCATGACTACGTCACAAAGGTAGCTAACAAGCCCAAGACTTCCGAAATTTCTTGCTTAGAATTGTAGCTGTGTAAACAGAAGCGAAGCCGCTCCTCGTTTTTTGGCACTGTAGGTGATAAAATAGGTTTTACATCAAACCCTTTGTCTTTAAGTTGATGCGCAACAGATTTCACATTTTCATTACCTGAAATTATGCAACACTGGATGGCTGAATTACTTTCGATAAATAATTCCTGAAGGTTAAGTCTCTTAATTTCTGATTTAAAAAAAGAAATGCTTTCACTAAGTAATCTAATAGTATCAGTTGCAACTAATTCTTCATATGCCATTTTCAGTGTTGCTAATGAATGCGATGGTAAACCCGTAGTATAAATAAAAGGGCGCGAAAAATTAATGAGATAATCCTTTAAATCTTGAGAACCTATAATAGCTGCTCCATGACAACCAAGAGCCTTACCAAAAGTTATAATTCTTGCGAAAACTGAATTTTCAAGACCAAGCTGTTGTACTAGACCTGTTTTAAAAACACCCAAAGCATGTGCTTCATCAATTATAATATGTGCTTTATGTTCTGCGCAGCATTCTATAAATGTTAAAATATCTGGAGAATCACCATCCATTGAGAAAACAGATTCAGTAACAACGTAAACTTCCGATTTGTCATGCTGAACTCTTTTCAGCATCTCAGCTAAATCTTCTAAATCGTTATGTTTAAATTTATGAGATTTAGCATTACTCATACTTATACCATCTCTTATGGAAGCATGGCAATACTCATCATATAAAATGACATCACCACGTTGCGGTACAGAAGACAATAAACCTATGTTAGCGTTGTAACCCGAATTAAAAATTAGCGCGGCTTCACTTTTGTGGATATTAGAAAGTTCCGTTTCTACTTGAGAATATAAAGAATGATTCCCTGATAGTAAGCGTGAACCTGTAGCTCCATTCTGTTTAAGATTTTTGTCAATAAGATATTGATGCGCCTTATTAAAAATGGTTTCTGATTTTGAAAAACCTAAATAGTCATTTGATGAAAAATCTACTAGATTAGAATCAGAACCCAATTGCCGAAACGCATTGTTGTCTTTTCTTCCGTCTAGTTTTTTGTATAGTTTTTTTGGTAACACGAGTCAAAGATACAAACTGTATAAAGATTTTGAAATTATCTTTTTTTAATAAAAAATTATTGTTTATCAATAATTTTTATATATTTGTTATTGTAAAACGATAATTTTTAACATGCGAAAATTAATTATTCTAAAAAGTTTAGTGGATTTTGTTTGGATAGTAACTTGTATACCAATGCTATTGTTAATGGCTTTTTTTACAGCCTATATGTTTATTGATCCATACGCTTTAGATATAGTATTTGATAAGATGACTTTTAGTGATATTGCTTCTAATACTATAAAACAAATTTTTGGACTGTTATATATAGTTGTGGTATCGCTATCAATTTACTGTCTCTTTATATTTAGAAAGACCTTGCGTTATTTTCAAAAAGTAAAACCATTTCATTTGGATGTAATTAGAAACTTCTATAAAATAGGTTATTTACTTTCTGGAATTGGTGTCTTTGGAAGTCTGTTGTTTTTTATAGCACGATTGGTGTCGCAAGGACAGTTTAAAATCAATTTAGGTTTAAGTCCTTTTATATTACTCGTTTGCCTTGGTTTATTTTTTATGATTCTGAGTGAGGTCTTTAAAGTAGCAAAGCAAGCCAAAGAAGAAAATGAATTAACTGTATAAATTATGAAAGACAACACAACCATATTAACCGTTATAACTTATGCTATTTTATTAGGTGCTGTTTCAGTCCTTTTAAACGATATGCACGAGTTTGATTTTAACCAGTTTGAAAAGTTTCAGAATTGGGCGAAAACTGCAGATAAGAGTGAGTCTTGGTTTACTTCTAAGAATGCGATTGAATGGAGTTACTATGCTATAAGTACGGGTCTTTTCTTTTGGAGAGCTTATCTCATATATGGCTTTAGTTATTTTTTATCCATATTAAAGGAAGTTGAAACTGGCAATTACTTTAGCGATAAGAACATTAGTTATTTTAAAAAGATTGGAAATATTTTTATTAGTTATACCGTGGGTGTATTGATTCTTAGGTTTCTATTAGCTGCAATAGGTGAATCTACTTTCAGCTTTTTTAATGAACTCAAAGCAGAATTTACATTTTTAATTCCTGCAGGATTAGCGTTCTATATTTTGGCTGAAATTTTTGAAAAAGGAAAACAAGTAGAAGAAGAAAACGACCTAACTATTTAATAATGCCAATAGTTGTAAACTTAGATATAATGTTGGTTAAGCGCCAAATGAAAAGTAAAGACCTTGCTGAAATCATAGGCATAACGACGGCTAATTTGTCAATTTTAAAATCTGGCAAAGCTAAAGCTGTTCGATTTTCAACTTTAGAAGCAATTTGTAAGGCTTTAAATTGTCAACCTAGTGATATTTTAGAATACATTGAAGACTAAATCTATTACCTTTATAGTCTATGTATGCTTTAGTAGATTGTAATAATTTTTATGCTTCTTGCGAGCGAGTTTTTAACCCGAATTTGGAAGGACAGCCTGTTGCTATTTTAAGCAATAATGATGGTTGTGTTATTTCTATGAGTGATGAATCTAAAGCATTAGAGCTTCCCTTTGGTGCACCAATCTTTAAATGGGAAGGGTTTTGTAAAGCGAATAATATTAAAATACTTTCATCAAATTATCCACTATATGGCGATATGAGTAGTCGTGTAATGAGAATACTAGAACAGTTTTCACCAGATATTGAAGTGTATAGTATAGATGAAGCTTTTCTTCAGTTTAAAGGCTTTGAAAATTATGATTTTCAGGATTACGGAAATCAAATGAGACAACGTATTCTTAAATGGACAGGCATTCCGACCTGTGTTGGTGTAGCTTCTACAAAAGCATTAACTAAAGTTGCTAATAAGATTGCACGTAAATTTCCTAACGAAACTAAAGGAGTTTATGTGATAGATTCTGAAACTTCAAGAATTAAAGCATTGAAATGGATTAAACTTGAAGATGTTTGGGGAATAGGTAGAGCATTGCAAAAACGATTAAAAGCAAAAGGGTGTAAAACAGCATACGACTTTACGCAATTGCCAGATGATTGGGTGCGCAAAACCTTTTCGATTACAGAGTGGAAACTAAAAAAAGACTTAGAAGGAGTTTCAAAAATAGAGTTAGATGCTCCTAAAACAAAACGCGCTATTGCTACAACACGAAGTTTTGAATATACCTATTCAGATATAGATAATATAAAAGAACGCATTTCTACCTTTGCAACAAGTTGTGCCGAGAAATTGCGCAAACAAGGATCTAGTTGCCACATGGTTATTGTGATGTTAAGTAGCGATAAGCATAAAAAAGATTTAGAACAACACAGAGGAAGCACTATGGTAAGTTTTCCGTATCCTACGGATTCTTCTTTATTAATTAGCACGCAAGCCGTAAATGCTGTAAAATCGATTTATAAAACAGGCATTAAATATAAAAGGGCAGGAGTTATTGTTACAGGTATAGTGCCAACCGATAATTATCAATTAGATTTGTTTAACAAAGAGAACCCTAAGCATAAGCCTTTAATGGCTGCTATAGACAACATAAATAAAAAGTATAAGGATTATAAAATTAAATTGGGAAATCAAGATTTAGAACGCACTTGGAAAATGCGCCAAGAACGCTTATCGCCAAGATATACGACTAATATTAATGATATTATCGTAGTTAAATAAAATTCCTTTGAAAAAAGGAATCTCATGAATTGTAACTAAATTTAGAATTGAATTAAGAAGAATAAGATTCCCCTTTTTCAAGGGAATGAAAACGAGTTTTCTATGATAGCACACAAATCTTCAAGTTTAACGTTTTTCGTACCAGAAGCCATTGAAGGGGCTGGTACAAACTTTTTTGACACAGGCATCTCTGCAGGTTTCCCTTCTCCAGCAGACGATTTTAAAGAACAACGTTTATCCTTAGATGATGAGTTGGTAAAAAACAAGGAGGCGACATTCTATGCAAAAGTGAGTGGGCAATCTATGATTGGCGCAGGTTTAGATGATAACGATTTGTTAGTTATAGATCGAAGTTTAGAACCAGAAAACAATAAAATAGCAGTTTGTTTTTTAGATGGGGAATTTACTGTAAAACGCCTTAGAGTATCTGATGGTGAGGTGTGGCTTCAACCAGAGAATCCAGATTATCCAATTATAAAAATTACAGAAGAAAACAACTTTCTTATTTGGGGAATAGTTACCAATGTGATTAAGAAAGTGTAATAAAAAACGCGAAACTATTAAGTTTCGCGTTTTTTATTATAATGATTGAATATTATTAATCAGCTAAAATAATTAGCTTATTATCTTTCATTTCAATAGTACCAGAATTGATAGCTAACCAAACGCCATTATCAGCCTTCGTAAACTTATCTTCTACTTCTTCTTCGAGTGTAACAGAACCAGCAACCTTTACATGACCTTCTTTAAGAATAGACACAATAGGTGCGTGATCTTTTAACATTTCGAATTCTCCGGTAACACCAGGGACAGTAACAGAATCAACTTCTCCACTAAATAAAGTCGCTTCTGGTGATACAATTTCTAAATACATAATTCTGAAATTTTAGATTAAGCTTCAGCTAACATTTTCTCTCCAGCTTCAACAGCTTCTTCAATAGAACCTTTAAGGTTAAATGCTGCTTCTGGTAAGTGATCTAATTCACCATCCATAATCATATTAAAACCTTTAATTGTTTCTTTAATATCTACTAAAACACCTTTAAGACCTGTAAATTGCTCTGCTACGTGGAATGGTTGAGATAAGAAACGTTGTACACGTCTTGCTCTACCTACAGCCATTTTGTCTTCTTCAGATAATTCTTCCATACCAAGGATAGCAATAATATCTTGTAATTCTTTATAGCGTTGTAATAACTCTTTTACACGTTGTGCACAGTTATAATGCTCATCACCTAAAATATCAGCTGTAAGAATACGTGATGTAGAATCTAATGGATCTACCGCTGGGTAAATACCTAGCTCAGCAATCTTACGAGATAATACTGTTGTTGCATCTAAGTGAGCAAACGTTGTTGCCGGAGCAGGATCCGTTAAATCATCCGCAGGTACATATACTGCCTGTACAGATGTAATAGATCCTCTTTTAGTTGAAGTAATACGTTCTTGCATCGCACCCATTTCAGTTGCTAATGTAGGTTGGTAACCTACTGCAGAAGGCATACGACCTAATAATGCAGACACCTCAGAACCAGCTTGTGTAAAACGGAATATGTTATCTACAAAGAAAAGTACATCCTTTCCTTGACCTTCACCAGCTCCATCACGAAAATATTCTGCAATAGTTAAACCAGATAATGCCACACGAGCACGTGCTCCAGGAGGCTCATTCATTTGTCCGAATACGAATGTGGCTTTAGACTCTTTCATTCCAGCTTTATCAACCTTGGTTAAATCCCATCCACCTTCTTCCATAGAGTGCATAAAGTCATCACCATATTTGATAATGCCAGACTCTAACATCTCACGAAGTAAATCGTTTCCTTCACGTGTTCTTTCACCAACACCTGCAAATACAGAAAGACCACCATGACCTTTTGCAATATTGTTAATCAACTCTTGAATCAATACTGTTTTACCTACACCAGCACCACCAAATAAACCAATTTTACCACCTTTCGCATAAGGTTCAATTAAATCGATTACTTTAATACCTGTAAATAAAACTTCAGTAGACGTTGATAAATCTTCGAATCTTGGAGCTTGTCTGTGAATCGGTAAACCAGCATCACCAGCTTTAGGTAAAGCTCCTAAGCCATCAATAGCATCGCCAATAACATTAAAAAGACGTCCGTAAACATCTTCTCCTACTGGCATTTGGATTGGAGCACCAGTTGCAAGAACTTCTGTTCCTCTACTTAAACCATCAGACGAATCCATTGCGATAGTACGTACGGTATCTTCACCAATGTGAGATTGTACTTCTAATACTAATATTGAACCATCTTGATTTTTAATTTCTAATGAATCATAAATCTTTGGAAGCTCTGAACCAGCAGCGAATTCTACATCGATAACTGGACCTACGATCTGTGCAACTTTACCTGTAACTTTTGACATTACTCTTATGTTTTTGTTATGCAATAATTTAAATGTGAAAAACAGCTCATCCAATCTAGTTGAATACCTATATTTTTCGCGCTGCAAAGATATAGTTTTATTTAAAAATAAGAGTAGTTTTTTTCCTTTTTTATGTATAAAAAAAACACCTTCACTATGAAGGTGTTTTTACAAATTATATGAAGCCTTGTTATTGTAAACCAGCAGAGTAATTTGTATTGTAAGTACCTATATCAACTAGGTTACCTGAGGCTTCAAAATTAGAACCATATTTTAAGTCAATAGCTTTTAAAAATTGATTAGCTAATAAAGCATAACCTCTAGAAGTTGGGTGTACACCATCTAAAGAGAAGGCACCTCCAGTAACAAAGTCTGATGTTAAATTGTAATTTCCAGAAGGTAAGTTACCATCTTTCAATAAGTTTAATAAAGCATTAGCATCAACAAATGCTAAATTTGCTCCACTAGCTTCTGCTTGTATTGTTGCGTTAAAAGCGTCTGTAGCCATTTTAATTTCTAATTGCTCTTCTGGTGTTAAAACCCATTTATCTTCTAATTGGATTTGTGTTCCATAACCTTGTGGGATTAAAGATAATAATGGTAATAAAAATAAATCTGCAGCGGTAGCTTGTCTATAGTTAGGAATACCAAAACTACTTAAGTCAGTCAAATCTTCATCAATTAATACCAGTGCATTATTTGCACTTTCCGAAAAAACTACAGTTCTTTTATCTACTTCTTCTTGAGTTAATAACCCATTTGTAAAAGCAAATTGTAGTCCACCATTATAAGTAGCATAACCTTGGTTTAAGGCACCTGCTGTTGCTGCATCTAAAGGTACAGGGTTATGTGGTACTGTAGTAAAGTGAGGTATAGCAGTTACATCAGGTATGTTCGCAACAACTCCTTGAGCGCCTCCAGCAGTTAATGTCGAAACCAAAGTAGAATACGCAAAATCAAATGTTGCTTGAGGTGTTATGGGATCGTAGTCTTCAGACATTGTATTGCTTTCTCCTCCAGAGAGAGCATAACCTAATACGTCATTATTTCCTATCCATAATGAAAAGAAAGTAGGTGCTTGTGCCATTGCATCTGCAATAACAGAAGTTGTTGTAGAACTAGCCATTCTAACAAAAAATGGATTTGCCGTAGCCGGCACAGCGAATAAACCAGAAAAATTCCCATACCCTGGAGCTAATAAATGAAAACTCTTAGCGCCTGGAACACCCATGTTATTAAAAGGTCCAGTTGGATTATTTAGTACAATATCTGTTGTGGTCATTGCACCAGGATTAAGTGATGTAATTGGTACAGGTGCAGTGCCATTAAATACTAATCTAGGTCCAAATCCTGGTAAAGGAGAACCACCAGCTAATAAACCACCAGTATTATCATTCATTAAAGGTTGGGTAAAGTTACCACCACCAATTAAAGAAAATTGATCAGCCATGATACTTGGCGTCGAATTTTCCTGAGCAATACTGTATAAAGTCCCGTCTGCAAAACCAGCAGTTAAAGAGTTACCCAATGCTACAAAATTTGAAAAATTTGCATTACCAGCAGTTAATTCTGGTAAGACCTCTGTGTCACTTCCTGAATCATCATCACTCTCACAGGCCAAAAAGCCTAAAGTAAGAAGTGATAATGCGATGTATTTTATATTTTTCATTTTATATTTTCTTTTTCGTTATTATAGATTGTTGATTGTCCATGATGCGTAATACATAGAGCCTACGAACCCTGTTCCAATTGCAGTAAAATACTCATCTTGTAAAAGATTAGTTGCACCAACTTTAAATGTTGATTTGAGACTCGGTACTCTATAATTAATTTGAGCGTCTAAAACATGAAATGCAGGAATATTACCATCACCAAAACCTGCTTCCCATAAATAAGAGTCACTCCATCTCCAAGCTACATTAAATCCGAAATTTTTAAATAACTCAGTTTTACCAAAAGACGCTTTTACCTTATGCTCTGGTGTGTTAAAATTAGTCTGAAAATCTGGATTTTTCTTTTCGTCAAAATCTAATTTTGCGTAAGTATAATTCATACTTAAATCAAAACCGTCGAAAACTTTTGTAGAAACTGCGATGGCAGCTCCATACGAATTAACTTCAGCTTCAGAATTTGTGTAGGTTCTATAAGTTTGAAAATCATCATTTTGTAAAGCTGCCAAGATTAATTGTGTATCTTGATTTAAACCAGCTACAGATGCTGGGTTTGAAGGGTCATATCCTGTAAGATCAAAATTAGCATTATCACCATAATAAGGGGCAACTACAGTTTCATTAGATAGAAAATCTTGGTACGCACTGTAATAAGCAGAAGCATCAATAATAATCTTTCCTAACTTACCTCTATAGCCTACTTCAAAAGAACTTACTTGTTCTGGCTTTGCAAGATTTGAGTTTGCCACTAAATCTCGACCATTATCAGCTGGGTTGTGTGTAGCAAGTGACGCGGCTCCAGTTGCAAATAGAGAATTTGAATAAGCTCCCTGACCAGAAAAGTCAATAGTGTTTGAACCGATTATATTTGCTCCAAATGGACTTACTCCATAGGTTCTTACATAGCGATCAGGATTATCAACAGCCCCTCCAACAAGATTAATAACACCTAAGTTAAGTCCGATATAAAGTGATTGTGTATCAGGATTCCTAAAACCTGTTTGAAATGAAGCTCTAATATTGTGGTTGTCATTTATAGTGAAACCAGCAGATATTCTAGGCGATAAAAAGGCATCAAATAACTCTGACTTGTCGTAGCGTACAGAACCTGTTAATTTTAAATCAACATTTTCATTTAGCTCTAGACTTTTTTGCAGTTGTGTATATATACCAACTTCAGAAAATTTTATTGGACCATCGGCATCTGTAAAAACCGTGCCAGATGAATTCAACTGATATTGTCTATACGATCCACCAACTTGTATTTCAATAGCATCCCAAAGATGACTAAAGTTATAGTTGGCATCTCCGTGATAGATTTTTGAATTATCTTGAAATTTTGAACCCGTATTTAAATCCGGATCGTTTATTGTTTGATTGAAAGCAGCTTCAAACTCTGGTGTTCCAGGTAAGAAACGACCTGTGTCAGCTACAGCTCTTGATGCTGCATGTTTTTCGGCTTCAGTTAATCCACTTGGGTTTCCAGAGAACTCTATGCCTGCATAAGTACCAATATATTGTTCAAACCAATCATTATCACTCTTCCAAGCTCTATTAATATTTATACCAGTAAAAAACATGTCATAAGAATCACCTGCTTTGTCTTCAGTAACATAGCCTCGTATGAAGAAATTATCATTTTTAACTTCAATTTTGTGCTGTTGTAAAAAGAAGTTTTTAATACTATATCTATTCCCTCCTTGATAAATAGTACTACCAGAACCTACTTTACCTACATATTGAATTTCAAAATCATTCTCCCAAGGTCTAAAGTAGAGTCCCCAATCTGCTTTTATACTTTCGGCATCATAATTAGTTAGGTCTTTTTCTTCATAGCCTGTTCTACTAACAACAACATCTGGGATTATACCTAAGCCTGAAGCTGTTCTAATATTTGTTGAAACTTCATCTCCATATACATTAACTCCATTATAGTCTAAGTCATTTTCTCTAGTTCTACCAGTAGTCACAAAATTATCAGGCCCTTTACTTTCTGTATTAGTAGCAAACCAATCTGTACCTTTTAGGTAACCAAAATTTACTTTAGCTGCAAATTTCTCACTGAATTTGTATGCCATTCTAACGCCTAAATCAGTATATGTATTATCTCCGGCTGCATCTTGGGACGTAAGACCTCTTTTTACATAACCACTTATACCCGAATGATCAAATGGACTTTTACTTTGCATAAACAAAATACCGTTAAAAGCATTCGCTCCATATAAAGCCGAAGATGCACCAGGTAGAAGTTCTACACTTAAGACATCAGTTTCTGTCATTCCTAATAAATTTCCAAGAGGGAAATTTAATATTGGTGCTGAGTTATCCATTCCGTCAACCAATTGCATAAAACGCGTGTTAGCAAATGTTGCAAAACCTCTGGTATTTATAGATTTAAAAGTTAAACTATTGGTGTTAATATCTACACCTTTTAGGTTTTCTAAACCGCCGTAAAAATCTGCGGAAGCAGTATTTTTAATTTCTTTTAGACCAAATCGTTCTACCGTAACTGGTGATTCAAAAATACGTTCGGGTGTACGCGATGCAGAAATTACAACTTCATCGAGTGCGTTGCCTTCTTCTAAAGTAACATCTACAGTTTGATTCTTGGATGTTATCTCAATGGTTTGAGGTTCAAAACCGGTATAACTTATACGGATTGAAAATGGTGGAACTTGATCTACCGATAGCGTATAATTACCGTCAAAATCTGATACAGTACCAGAGCTGGTACCTACTACGACAATATTTGCACCAGGTAAGGGTAACCCAGTATTGTCAGAAATTTTACCTTTTACTGTGGTTTGAGCAAACGATACCACACAAAAAAGCATTGTGAAAAGCTTTAAGATTGTCTTCATTTTAGAGAGTTAGTTAATTTATTAGATGAGCAATTTAATTAAATATATGAAAATTTAGTAAGAAATTCTCATAAAATTATGCGCGCATAGTAAATTATAAAAAAAATTAAGCCTATAAATTGTAGATTCTACAATTTATAGGCTTAAAAAATAGGATTTTATAATCTGTTTTAGTTATTCAACTGTAACAGATTTAGCTAAATTCCTAGGTTGATCTACATTCTTATCTAACATAACCGCAATGTGGTATGATAATAGTTGCAAAGGAATAGTCGTTAATAACGGTGTAAGACATTCAAGTGTTTCTGGAACTTCAATAACATAATCTGCCAATTCTTTTACGCTTGTATCGCCTTCTGTAACAATGCCAATAATTTTACCTTTTCTAGATTTTATCTCCTGTATATTACTTACAACTTTTTCGTAATGTCCTTTTTTAGTAGCAATAACAACAACTGGCATTTGCTCATCTATTAATGCAATAGGGCCATGTTTCATTTCTGCGGCTGGATACCCTTCTGCATGGATATAAGAAATCTCTTTTAATTTTAATGCACCTTCTAAAGCAACAGGGAAATTAAATCCACGCCCTAGATACAAAAAATTGGTAGCATCTTTATAAATATCTGCTACAGTCTGAACGTAAGCATCAGATTTAAGTGCTTCTTCTACTTTGCTCGGTATGGTCTCAAGTTCAATTAAGTGATGTCTAAATTCTGAACTAGATATAGTTCCTTTGGCTCTTGCTAAACGTAAAGCCATTAAAGTAAGTACTGTTATTTGTGTTGTAAATGCTTTTGTCGATGCCACACCAATTTCTGGGCCAGCATGTGTGTAAGCACCTGCATCAGTCTCTCTAGCTATAGAAGAGCCTACAACATTACAAACACCAAATACAAATGCCCCTTTAGATTTTGCTAATTTAATAGCGGCTAAAGTATCTGCTGTTTCACCAGATTGCGATATTGCTATTACGACATCTTTTTCTGTTATTACAGGATTTCTATATCTAAATTCTGAAGCGTATTCTACCTCAACAGGTATCCTCGCTAGATCTTCAAAAATATATTCTGCAACTAAACCAGCATGCCAAGATGTACCGCAAGCGACAACTATAATACGATCAGCAGCAAGAAATTTTTTCATGTTGTCTTCGACACCTACCATTTTAATAATTGCCTCATTACTTAGTAGTCTTCCTCTAAAGGTATCTAAAATAGCACTAGGCTGTTCGTAAATTTCCTTCAACATAAAGTGGTCGTAACCCCCTTTTTCTATTTGCTCAAGATTAAGTTGAAGTTCTTGTACGTATGGATCAACTAAAGCATCATTTTTTATTCTTCTAACCTTAATTTTTTTCCCTCTTCTAATAATTGCCATTTCTTCATCTTCAAGATAAATAGCATTTTTAGTATATTCAATAAATGGTGAAGCGTCACTTGCAATAAAGAATTCGTCGTCGCCAATACCAATAGCTAATGGACTACCTAATCTTGCAACCACAATTTCATTAGGTTTATTTTTGTCGAAAACAGCGATGGCATAAGCGCCTACAACTTGATTTAAAGCAATTTGAACAGCCTTACCGAGTTTTGTGTTTTCATTTTTCTTTACATCTTCAATAAGGTTGACTAAAACTTCAGTATCTGTATCTGATTTAAAAGTATAACCACGCTTAATTAATTCTTTTTTTAAGGCAGCGTAATTCTCAATAATACCGTTATGGATAATTACCAAATCTCCAGAATTAGAGTAATGCGGATGAGAGTTAACATCGTTTGGAACACCATGTGTAGCCCAACGTGTATGGCCCATTCCTAGAGTCCCGTCAGTAGAAATTTCAGTTTCAATACGTTCCTTAAGATCAGATACTTTTCCTTTGGTTTTTGAAAGTTTGATATTATTTCCGTCGTATAAAGCAATACCAGCACTATCGTAGCCACGATATTCTAGTCTTTGAAGTCCTTTAATTACTATAGGGTAAGCCTCTCTATGACCAATATATCCAACAATTCCACACATAGGTTAATTTTTTAGTTATTTGGTTCTGTGTAATATATTTCTAAAAACACTCTTTTACTTTCGTCTAGGGCATTATTACCATGTAATACTGTACCTCGTGGTGATAAAACCGAGCTTAATGGTATTGTAAAGCCTGAATTATCAGTGCTTTGCACTTCTTTTTGTCCAAGCGCTATGATTGGGCTTTCTAGATTAACATTAAGAGAAACGGCTAAACCTAATTTCACATTAGTTGAATCATTTAATAATAGATTATTAATATGTTCTGTAATCTTCAATTTGTATTTAATTCCGTTTCCAGCTGACTCATCATCAACACGTTGCAATGGACCAAGATGATTAATTATCGAAAACGAAGGTAAGCTGTTGTTTGCTCCATCTCTACTATAATCGATTAAAGACGTTTTATTATCTATATCATATAAATAAATGCGATCTGGTTCGTTATTTTGGATACCTTCATTGTCTGGCAAACTTTCTTGGTCAACATAAAAGACTAGATTTGCTTCGTTGACTAAGCGTTTTGAGTTCACAAATTCACCATCCACTAGATTTACGAAATCACTTCTAAATTTTTCAAAATTAGTTATACCTTCGGCTTCATCGTAAAATCCATCAAAAAGTTTTACTACTGCAGCAGAGCCTTCTCCACCTTTTAAATAGAGTTTACTATCTCCATTCACTTCATCACCGTTATTAATTGGAGTGGTGAAATCGTTTTCTATAAAATTAATTCTATTTGGGCCAAACCTAAGAACATAAGTTGATTGGTCAGTTGCATCTTCATCGTCAGTGGTCGAAGGTGTCAGGCGTGTATAGTGTATAGTGATATTAGCGTTTTGATTACCAGTATCTAGTATTAAGAAACTGCCATTATTTAGATATGATTCCGCTTTAAAGTAAAGACCTCTAAAATATTCTGCAAAGTTGTTTTGATTGCTTAAAACAGGGTCGTCTTCTTTATCTATTATTTTATTTTGCCAGTACGTTGGATCTAATTTAACTCTTAATCTGGGTGATAGTCTCTGCGAAACTTGTGCTTCACCATCCTCGTCATCTTCTTCTAAAACAAACCCTTCTTTACTTATATTAATAATATTACCTCCATCTGAGTAAGATGTTTCAGAACCTGTAAGCATTATAAGCTCTTCCCCTTCTAAGACAGCATCTGATATAGGCTCTGTTGCTGATGCAGATTTATTTGAAAAATAAGCTTGACTCTCATTAAACTCTCCGTTAGGATCAAAATCTCTTATAAAATAATTACTTTCAAAAAGGCTTAATTTTATTGAGTTGTAGGTGTCGGCTTTAGGTAAAACAGAATCTATGTCGTATAATATGTCGCCGTCTTCTTCACCTGTAGCAGTACTAAAATAAGGAATCGTTAATACTACGGAATCTATCGCAACTTCATCGCCAAAACTTGGACTAAAAGCACTGGCTGTAATCTGATTTACAAAACTATAAGTGGATCTTCCATACGAATCATCGTACACACCAAGAGTATTAAGATTAACACCGAGGTTATTTGTTTGAACAGGCCCGAGAACCTTTGTATATGTGATAACATCGTGTTGTTCTGATAAGATATCAAAATTAGTAGCATTCTGATTGTTAATAATATCAGATTCTAAATCAGCATAGTCTTTATCACAAGCGATAAAACTTAGTACAATTAGTGCGAATGCGGTAATATGTAGGGCGAATTTATTTTTTTTCATAGGTAATATTAACTGTTTAATACAGTATTTGTGTAAAACTCTGTGTATGGATCTGCAAATTCTTCAATAGAATAAAATTCTAAAACAGGTTTTGTTAAATCATTAATGTATGTATCTAATTCTTTTGGTAATTCTTCAGAACCTCTAATAATAGCATCAGAATTATCAATAGCAATTTTCATTAAATTAATATAATCAGGCTTCTTTAAGGATTTTGTTGCTTCTTCATCTAAACCATCAAAATTTATTTTAGCGAGCATGTCTTTATCTAACGCACCTTCAAAACTTTGATTGTACACAGAGGTTACTATTTTACTTTCAGTAAACAGAGGTTCTGTTTTGTAAAACTCTTTTAAATATAAAGGTAATAAGGATGCAAGCCAACCGTTAACATGAATAATGTCTGGTGCCCAATTCAATTTTTTAACAGTTTCAATAACTCCTTTTGCAAAGAAAATAGCACGTTCGTCATTATCTGGGAAGAGATTTCCGTTTTCGTCTGTTAATGTCGCTTTCCTCTTAAAATAATCTTCATTATCTATAAAATACACCTGAATACGTTCTTTAGGGATAGATGCCACTTTAATAATTAACGGCATATCTAAGTCGTTAATCACCAAGTTGATTCCAGAAAGCCTAATCACTTCATGTAATTGGTGTCTTCTCTCATTAATATTACCAAAGCGAGGCATAAATATGCGTATCTGACCGCCTTGTTTGTTTACCATTCTTGGTGCTTCAAATGACATTGAAGAAATCTCAGTCTCTGGTAAATATGGAACTACTTCCGAGGACACATACAATATTCGTTTATCTTTCATAAATCTGCTGCTTTTAAAAATTAAAAGTAAAAAACATGCAAAATTACAAAATTTTGTGCAGATTGCCAGTAAAATATTATGTTTGCACGCGTTAATTTTTTGTTAGAGTATTGAAAAAATTTCACAATAGAACCGAATTATCATATCATATTGATGCTATAAAAGCCAAAGGAAAGTCCATTGGGTTTGTACCAACTATGGGAGCACTGCACAATGGTCATTTATCATTGGTTAATAAAGGATTAAGTCAGAATGATATAGTTGTGGTTAGCATTTTTGTTAATCCTACTCAATTTAACAACCAAGAAGATCTTGTTAAATACCCAAGAACTTTAGATGCTGATGTTAGTCTTTTAAAAACAGTAAGTGATACAACGATTATTGTATATGCTCCTTTGGTAGAGGATATTTATGGCGGCAATATTAAGTCTCAATCGTTTAATTTTGATGGATTAGAGCGCGAAATGGAAGGTGCATTTAGAGACGGTCATTTTGATGGTGTCGGTACAATAGTGAAGCGTTTATTAGAAATTGTAAAACCAGATTACGCATATTTTGGTGAAAAGGATTTTCAGCAATTACAGATTATTATAAAACTTGTTGAGTTACACCATATTCCTGTAAAAATTATAGGTTGTGCCATTTACAGAGCAGAAGATGGTTTAGCTATGAGTTCTAGAAATGAAATACTGACACAAGAGCATAGAGATGCGGTGCCTTTTATATATAAAACGCTAAAAACTGCCAAAGTAAAGTTTGGTACAAAAAGTGCTCAAAGTGTTACGGAATGGGTTGAAAAGCAATTTAAACAACAGCCGCTCTTAGAGCTTGAATACTTTAGTATTGCAGATACAAAGACCTTAAAACCAGTTAAACGAAAATCAACAAAAAAAACATATAGAGCGTTTGTAGCTGTATATGCTGGCGATATTAGACTTATAGATAATATTGCACTAAATTAATTATCTTTGCCTCATGCAAATTCAAGTTGTAAAATCTAAGATACACCGTGTAAAAGTTACAGGTGCAGCCCTGAATTATATAGGAAGTATTACAATCGATGAAGACCTCATGGAAGCCGCTAATGTTATACAAGGTGAAAAAGTTCAGATTGTAAATAATGACAATGGTGAGCGTTTAGAAACCTACTGTATTCCTGGCCCTCGAAATAGTGGAGAAATAACATTAAATGGGGCAGCTGCACGTAAAGTTGCGGTTGGTGATACACTAATTCTTATTACTTATGCGTTTATGGATATCGAGGAAGCTAAAGTGTTTAAACCATCATTAGTATTCCCTGATGAGGCAACTAACCTCCTAAAATAAACCGTTGAGTAAATCTAAATCCATCCTAAAAGTTGTACTGCCTTTACTCTTAGGAGTTGCTTTGGTTTGGTATTCTCTTTCTCAAATTTCGATTTCTACTTTAGTTCAGTATTTTAAAGATGCTGATTATGTTTGGATAATTTTAGGTGTAAGTCTAGGTGTTTTAAGCCATATTTCTAGAGCTTACCGTTGGTTATTTATGGCAGAACCTTTGGGTTATAAACCAAAATTTACAAATAGCTTTATGGCCGTGTATTCGGCATATCTTATAAATTTCACGATTCCCAGAGCTGGTGAAATAGCCAGAGCTTCCATTTTAACGAATTATGAAGGTATTCCTTTTGATAAGGGTTTTGGCACTATAGTTGCCGAGAGAATTGCTGATACCATTATGCTGCTTATAATAATAATATTGGCACTCTTTTTAGAATTCGAATTCATTTATAATTTCTTTGCTGATAAATTTAATCCTATATCATTGTTTTTAGGTGTGTTTATAATTGTTGCGATAAGTGTTTCACTTTTCTTATTTATTAAGAAAAGCACTTCTAAGTTAGCTGTAAAAGTTAAGAGCTTTCTTTCTGGTCTAATTGAAGGCGCACTTAGTATTTTTAAAATGAAAAAGAAATGGGCATTTATATTTCATACTGTATTTATTTGGCTGATGTATGTACTAATGTTTTATGTCACAACTTTTGCTTTACCAGAATTGCAAAACATTTCAATTGCAGCCGTACTTATAGGATTTATATTGGCAAGTTTTAGTATTGCAGCGACAAATGGTGGCATTGGCTCTTTCCCAGAAGCAATTGTTATTGCTTTTTTATTATTTAATATGCCAGAAGATCCAAGTAGAGCTTTTGGTTGGATTATGTGGTCCTCACAAACATTAGTAATTATAATATTAGGAGGTTTATCTTTAATTTACCTTCCAATTTATAACAGAAAGAAAACAACGGTATAAAAATATTTTTTACCTTGCTTTCACTTTTAAGTCAATCTACACTATGAAGAAGTTTTACATTCTTGTAATAATTTGCCTAGTTGTTTTAAACACTCAAGCTCAAGCGATTTATAAAACAATTAATTCTTATAAGTTAGAGGGCAAACGCGAATTAAAAATTCAATTACCACGAAATTACGATCCAGAATCAAAGCGTTCATATCCTTTGGTCTTGGTTTTAGATGGAGACTATTTATTTGAGCCAGTTGCCGGAAATATAGATTACCAAGCCTATTGGGAAGATATTCCAGATTGTATTGTTGTTGGAGTTAAACAAGGAAGTACAAGAGAAGATGATTTCTTATATGATAATGATACTTTTTTTCCAGTCCACGAAGGTGCAGATTTTTATGAATTTATTGTAGTCGAACTTTTGCCTTACATAGAAGAGAATTATAGCGCTTCTAATTTTAGAATTGTTATAGGGCACGACTTAGCTGCCAATTTTATTAATTATTATTTGTTTAAGGACGAACCTCTTTTTAGATCTTATGTAGCTTTGAGTCCAGATTTGGCTCCAGAAATGATTAATAGATTGCAAGAGCGATTATCGATATTAAAGGAAGAAACATTTTATTACATGGCAACTGCCGATGCAGATGTAAAAGCATTGAGAAATGCTATTTTAAAAAGTGATGCAAAGCTAAAATTAATCGAAAATCCCAAGTTGCATTACAAGTTCGATAATTTTGAAGATGCCAATCACTACTCTTTAGTTGGAAGAGGAATTCCAAAAGCACTAAATGAAATATTCGCTTTATACAAGCCAATTAACGCTAAAGAGTACAATGAAAAAGTACTTACTTTTGAAGGTTCTCCTTATGATTATTTGATAAAGAAGTATGCAGACATAGAATATTTTTACGGATTCGAAAAAAAATTAATAGAGAATGATATCAGAGCAATTGCTGCTGCATGTAATAAAAAAGATGATTTAGAGTCATTAGAAAAACTGGCTAAACTTGTAAAAAAAGAATTTCCAAATTCAATGTTAAGCGCCTATTATATGGGTCTATTTCATGAAAAAGAAGGTAATTATAAAAAAGCCTTAATGAGATACAAAGCGGGCTTATTAATGGAGCCATCTCAGTATATTGACAAAGAAATAATGCTCGAAAAAATGTATGATACTCAAGATGCAATGAAAAATTAATCGCAGTTCATCGAAAAAAATTCACAATTCAGCGATATTTAAGTATGTTTGGTAGCCCTTAACTAAACCTACTTACTAATGAGAAAGACTATTTTAATAGTTTTGGCTTGCATATTATGCACTCCATTATTGGCACAAATCAGTTATGACGAAATCAGCTCTTCAAAACTTAATGTTGTTCGTCAGCTTAAGATTAAACTTCCAAAAAATTACGACCCAACATCAGAATTAAAATATCCTTTAATAATTGTTTTTGATGGTGATTATTTATTCGAACCCGTTACAGGTCTAGTAGATTTTCAAACCTATTTTGATGATATGCCAGGATCTATTATCGTTGGCGTTGTACAAGGAAGCGAACGCTATTACGATGGTTATTGTGATGAGGTTACAGGTTTGCCAAAAGAATCGGGACTACGTTTTCATGATTTTGTGGCAGATGAGTTAATACCATACTTAGACAGCAAGTATAACACAAGTAAGTTTAGGGTTGCAGTTGGGCACGATTTAATGGGCAACTTCATTAATTCGTATTTATTTAAGGAAGATTTACTTTTTCAGGCTTATGTATGTATTAGCCCAGATTTGTCTGGCGCTGTTAAAGATTATTTAGGTGAGCGTTTAGAGTTTTTTGAAGATGATATTTTCTATTATATGGCAACTTCAGATAAAGATTTCCCAGGCATTAGAGAAGCTGTTTTAAAAGCCAACACACAGATTTCAGAAGTAAAAAATCAATACTTAACGTATTATTTTGATGATTTCAAAAATGATACACACTATACTTTAGTAACAAGTGCAATTTCTAAATCTTTTGATAAGATTTTCGAATTATATAAACCACTTAGAGAAAAAGAACTAGAAGAGAAAGTATTGCCTTATGAAGGCACTTTAGATAAATATTTAGTGGATCGTTATAATAGAATTGAAGATCTATTCGGAATAAAAAAACAAATCACTGAAGAAGAATTTGAAAAAGTTGTTAAGGTTGCAGAACAACGAAACGATTTAGAGTCCTTGGAGAAAATTGGTAAGTTGGCTAAAAAGCTAAATCCAAATTCGCTTTTAGGCACGTATTACTTAGCCCAATATGCCGAAAAGATTGGTAAAACCAAAAAGGCAAAAAAATTATATGAATCTGCGTTAACATTAAATGATGTTAGCCATATCAACAGAGACTTTATTTTCTCAAAAATAGACGAGCTTTCTGTAGTTGATACTGATGAGGAAGGCGAAGAAGAGGAGGAGGATAATGATGAAGAAAACTAAAATAAGCTCATTATCAACGGACTACTTTTTTGAAGCCATGTATACAAAAACAAAGACATTTTTGTTTTCTAATGTACCATCAAAAATGGCTGCGCTAAAAGTTTTAGCTATTGTGAGTTGGTTTAAAGACATCAACTAAAATTATCTTAATTTAGCTTTTCTAAATTATATATTTCCGTTTTCACGGAAAATGAATATGGCTAAAATTAAAACTACTTTTTTTTGTCAAAACTGTGGCAGCCAATATGCCAAATGGCAAGGTCAGTGCACATCTTGTAAAGAATGGAATACTATTACTGAAGAAGTTATTCAAAAACCAGAAAAGAGTGATTGGAAGACGCCTTCTTCATCTACAAAACGAGTTTCAAAACCTTTAAAAGTTAATGAGATAGACACGTCTCAAGAAGCCAGGTTAAATATGCAAGATGCAGAATTTAATCGTGTACTTGGAGGTGGTATGGTTTATGGCTCACTAACACTTTTAGGTGGAGAGCCAGGAATAGGAAAAAGCACGCTTTTACTTCAAATAGCATTAAAATTAGAATATAAAACACTTTATATCTCTGGTGAAGAAAGCCAGAAGCAGATAAAAATGCGTGCAGAACGCATTAACCCGAGTAGTAATAACTGTTACATTCTTACAGAAACAAAAACACAAAACATCTTTAAACAAATTGAAGCTTTAAAGCCAGATATTGTTATAATAGATTCTATACAAACCCTACATAGCGATTATATAGAGTCCTCTGCTGGTAGTATTTCTCAGGTTAAAGAATGTACAACTGAACTCATCAAATTTGCAAAAGAAACAGCGACTCCCGTTTTATTGATTGGTCATATTACTAAAGATGGTAATATTGCTGGACCAAAAATATTAGAGCACATGGTCGATACAGTTTTGCAATTTGAAGGAGATCGAAACCATGTGTTTAGAATTTTAAGGGCAAATAAAAATCGATTTGGTTCTACTAACGAACTTGGTATATACGAAATGAAAGGTTCTGGTTTACGTGAAGTATCTAACCCTTCTGAAATATTAATTTCTAAGAAAGATGGTGAGCTTTCTGGTAACGCGATTGCAGCTACCTTAGAAGGCTTAAGACCATTAATGATAGAAGTGCAAGCTTTAGTTAGCACAGCAGTTTATGGTACTCCACAACGCTCAGCAACTGGTTTTAATGCCAAACGTTTAAATATGCTTTTAGCAGTTTTAGAAAAACGAGCTGGTTTCCGTTTGGGAGCAAAAGACGTGTTTCTAAACATTACTGGAGGCATTACGGTAGATGATCCTGCGATTGATTTAGCGGTTGTCGCGGCTATATTATCATCTAATGAAGATGTGGCTTTACAAAGTGATTATTGTTTTGCTGCGGAGGTTGGTCTGTCTGGTGAAATTAGACCAGTACAGCGGGTCGAGCAACGTATTCTAGAAGCTCAAAAATTGGGGTTTTCAACCATTTTTGTTTCAAAATACAATAAAATTGCATTAAAAAACACACAAATAAAAGTTCAGCTGATTTCTAAAATAGAGGATTTGGTTACTTTTTTCGTTTAAGTTTTGTAGCTAAAAATAACTTTGATAGAGTAAAAACCCTATCTAGGTTGAAGGTTTTACAGTTTTTTTGGTTTTAACGTGTTTAAAATGAGAAGTGATTAACTAATATATTTGACTATTTTAGGCTTTAAAGACACCCATTAATCGGGTTTTTTATACGCTTTATCGAAAAATAATAAACGATTTGCTTGGAAACTTTATTATAAATCACTAACATTGTGGTCTATACGGTAAAATCTTGTTTTAAGTTTTGTCGTATATATAAAACTTTCCCTTAAAATACATTCCATTGAATTAAAGATTTTATTGTAGTACATAATTATAATTAGTCCCAAACTATTATAGCTTATGTCTAAAAAACTACTATTCGTCTTAGCCTTAATTTTATCCTTAACTATAAAGGCACAAACAAACGCTTCAAGTATTCAAACTGGTGTTACTTTTCAATGGAGTACTAGCCAAACGAATCAAAATCAACCCGCAAACATTAAGAGTGTTACCGTAAACAATAATGTTTACTTTAATTTTGGTGTTCCAACGGGATATGAATTAACACAATTAGGGCCAACAGGACATGGAATTAATAGGATAAGACTTAACGGAGGAAGCACAGAAACTACAAGTGCTGTTGCTACCTGGAATAGTTCGGCACTAGATGCATTTCAATCACTTAACCTCAATCATTATTTTGAGGCTAATGGTAACGGAGCCAATATATGCAACGATTTTACAGCTGAGCAAACTACTAATGCGCAGCGACAGACTTTGAGTTATGCAGGTGGTATTATAGCCAGCTCAAGCGGTATTATTGCTATCACAGAACGTAACGCCAATAATTGCTACCATATTGAATTTTTTGGAATTCCTGTTGGTGGAGGGCTAGAGCAATCCTTAGGAGAGACGTTTGTAAACCAAACCACTACACAATATGGCTTTGGTGGTACCGGAACTTCATCTAATCTAGGAACGCCTGGAGCAATAAACCCACCTAATGTTGGAACAGACTATTGGTTGAGTGACCGTGTAATAGAAAATAAAGGAACTATAGGTATAGCTTTATTTTTTCTCAATGATATTGCACCAACCGGTTCTGTAATAACTAAAGCAAGGCTTACTGCTGGGTCTAGTGACCATGGAGATGGGAAACTATTTATTTTAACATTGCCAGACCAGGACAAAGATGGACTTAGTGATGTAGATGATTTAGATGATGAAAATGATGGTGTAACAGATAAACTAGAGTCTAACGGAATTGATCCTTCTGCAGATCATGATATCGATGGAACTCCAAACTATTTAGATCCAGATTTTTGCACTTTAAATGCTTTGGGTGTTTGCGCTAATTTAGATTTCGATTCTGATGGTATTCCAAATCATTTTGATGTAGATAGCGATAATGATGGTATAACAGATGTTATAGAGTCTGGCGGACAAGATATAGATAAAGATGGTGATGCAGATGGTCTTATTGGCAAAACAGCAACAACTTTAGGCATTCCAAATACTGCTGGTACAGGAACAATCCCAACAAATACAGATAATTCAGGTAGTTATAATCATCTAGATTTAGATTCAGATAATGATGGTATTCCAGATAATATTGAAGCACAACCAACAATAGGTTATGCAGCTCCTAGCGGTATGGGTTCAACTATTACAGATGCGAATAAAGATGGTGTTGATGATACTTATGGCACAGCTATTACCCTTGTAGATACAGACAATGATGGTATTTATGATTATGTTGATTTAGATTCAGATAACGATGGCACACCAGACATTGAAGAAAATGGAATGGCTAATTCAGTCTCTGGGAATGATACAGATTCAGATGGATTAGATACCAATTTTGAAGGCAGTAATGTTAGTGATTCTACAGATGTAAATGACGAAATTAATAATCCTACTACTTCAATTTTGCCAGATACTGAAGGTGATTTATTCTCTGGAGGTGATTTAGATTATCGCGATTTATTCAATGTTAATCCACCACCTTCAGCAACTTTAGATTTTGATGGAATAGATGATTATTTGAGTGGTAATAGCATTATAAATGGACGAGGTCAAATAACAATTATGGCTTGGGTAAAAATTGATGCTAATAATCAGGTAATATCTAATACTACTATTGCTGGAGAAGGCATTTCTTGTAGGCTCTATGTTCAAAATGGTAATGAGTTAATGTTCGGAATTCGCACAACTTCAGGCTCTACAAATGTTGTCAATGGTATCAACATAAACTATAACGAATGGCATCATGTTGCAGGAACCTTTACTAATACAACAGGCGAGCTTAGAATGTATGTTGATGGTAAATTACAAAGTATGGCTACTTTACCCACATTAATAGGTGAAACTTTTCTAGGAACAAGCGAGTGGAATGGTGATTTTGAAGTTGGTCGTTTATCGAGAAATGTAGGTAACAAGGAATACTTCACTGGTGATATTGATGAAATAAGAGTTTTTAATTCTGCAATAACTGACGAGCAAGTTCAGCAATTGGTTTATCAAGAAATTGAAAATAATAGTGGTTTCGTTAAAGGGAAAATTATACCTAAGCAAATTAAGGACACTAAAACCCTTCAAAAAGTATCATGGGCAAATCTATTAGCTTACTACCCTATGACAGATATAAAAAATAGTACAACATCAGATTATTCAGAGAATAATAATACTCTGAAGTTAATGAACATAAGTACTGTCCAAGAGCAAACGGCACCAATGCCATATCAAACTAATGCAAATGGAGATTGGAGCAGTCAAGGAACATGGTTGCATGGTGATGTATGGGATATTGAAGATGCAATAAGTAATAAAGATTGGAGTATTGTTAATATTAAGAACAATGTTACCTCTTATAATTCTCACACTAATTTAGGATTGTTTATAAATACCAATAAAAAACTTACCATTATGGGTGATAATAAAGTAGAAAACACCTGGTATTTAGAACTTAATGGAGCTTTAGACCTCAAAGACGATTCTCAATTAATTCAAGGAATTAATAGTGATTTAGTGACTTCGACAACAGGAAAAATTTTAAGACGTCAAGAAGGAACAAGTAGCGTGTATTGGTACAACTATTGGGCTTCTCCTGTAGGAAGTATAGGAGCAACAACACTTTTAGATACTAATACAAGTAGTAATAATACAAATAACTCCAACTTTAATCTAGGCATGCTTAAAGAACCTAGCGGTAGTAATTTTCAGTTTACAAGTTCATATCATGAAATAGGGAAAATAAGCACCTATTGGCTTTATACATATATAAATGGTATAACGTATTACGATTATGCAATTCTTAATCCAAATACAGCATTACAACCAGGAGTAGGTTATACCCAAAAAGGAACTGGAGCGTCTGGGACAGAACAGCAGTATCTGTTTGAAGGCAAACCAAATAATGGAACAATTTTAATTAATGTTATAGATACTGGAGGCAATGGGTCAATTCCTGCAGTATCAAAAACGGATTATTTATTAGGAAACCCTTATGCTTCAGCGATTGATTTACATAAGTTTATTGATGATAATTCAGGTGTTATCGATGGTGTAATTCACCTCTGGCAACAATGGAGTGGTTTATCTCATGTGCTAGACGAGTATAATGGAGGTTATGCCCAAGTCAATAAAACAGGCTCAATAAGAGCTTATCAGTTTGTTGGTATTGAAGGAGCCACTAATGGTAATCAAGATGGTACTAAAAAACCTTCAAAATATCTACCAGTAGGGCAAGGGTTTATGACAGAAATTGTTGCAAACGGAACTATTGTTTTCAAAAATAGTCAACGTGTATTTATTAAAGAAACAGATGCAGATGGTAATTATAATAATGGCTCGGTTTTTTTTAGAAACGCTACGAGTTCTCAAAACCAGGAAACGACAGAAGATTCAACCTCAGAAGAAGGCTTAATGCAAAAAATGCGTATAGAATTTACTTCAGTAGATGGCCCATCTACTAGACGAGAGTTATTACTAGGCTTTAGCGAAGACACCTCAGACGATTATGACTATGGCTATGATGCTAAAAATGTAGAGGAATATAACGATGACTTAAATCTAGTTTTTGATGATGAACTAATGACCATTCAGGCTTATAGTGAAATTGCAGAAGATAAAGTCGTTCCTTTAACACTAAAGACTTCTGGAAGCTATAACTATACCATAGCACTTACAGAAATAGAAAATATTTCTGAAGACCAAGAAATTTATTTAAAAGATAACTTAGCAGATAGTTATTATAACCTAAGAAGCGAACAGCCTTATGAGTTTTCATCAGAAGCAGGTGAGTTTGCTAACAGATTTGAGATTGTTTTTCAAGAACAATCAGAGTCACTATCTCTAATCGATCAAGCTATAGATGATTTAAATATCTACTATGCTTTTAAAAGAAATAAAATAGTGGTTTTAAACCCAAATAATAAGAAGATAAAGAGTATAGAAGTGTATAATGTTTTAGGGCAATCGGTTTACAGAAATAATGCGATTTACCAAAGCACTTATAACGAATTCGAAGTGCATAATTTAAGTACAGGAACATACATCATTAAATTGATGACAGATGATAATGCTATGATTTCGAAGAAAATTATAGTGAAATAAAAACGGAGTTAATTAGAAAGGTTGCTCAGTAGATATACTGAGTAGCCTTATGTTTTTCAGAGGACAACTTTAGAAAATTTTAAGAAACTAAAAAATTAAGTTTCTTAACCATTTTAATGTCTAAACACGGTAATTAAAGTTCAGAAGACTTCTTATCTCCCACAGATTGAAGATTTGATTGAATTTGTGATTGAAACAAAAAACTCATGACCTTTTTTAACTGTCAAGAGTTTATAATTAAACTAACTTATAGAAGTTAATTAAGACCATTTCCCAGATCCACCACCAACACCAGCCGCAGTATTAACTGCTCCAGCTTGAAAACTCCCTAAAGCATTACTATTCTTATCAAAAAATATAATACTTACATAAACTGGAGTAGAGGTAAACTGAAAGCTTACAGTGTCATTGTATAGCCTGTTAGTGTCACTTGTGTAAACATCTCCAATAAGAGCTCCACCACCAGGAAGAGCTATACCACCAGCGTCTCCGTTAAACTGTTTGCTCCCATCTTTAATCCTTACTTGAAACTTTAAATAAAAGATCATACTTGCAATACTTCCGGTTGCAGGATAAGAATTTGTCTCAGTTTTAATTTTCTTTACTGTCTCATCAATTTTTCCTTGCTCTATAACACCTGTGTTGTTTACAAGAAAGTCGTGAGCAATTACTTGTTTGCGTGATTGCATTTGTTCTACTGTTTCCATAATATTTGATTTATTGATTATTAATTGTACAAAGGTTGTTGTATTGATGATTTTTTTTAAGAGCAGTTTTACGGTTAAATTAAAACAGGTGTTTCTTTTAAAAATAGAATGACGTTTTTCCTTTTTAATTTCATCTACTCTTTCCTTAAAATTCTTTAATTTCGCAGACTTATAAGAAACGAGAACAATGAGCACAAAGTTCCCTGAATACAAAGGACTTAACTTGTCAAAAGTTGCTGATGAAATCGGTAGCTATTGGGAAGCAAATAATATCTTCGATAAAAGTGTAACCACTAGAGAAGGAAAACCTCCTTATGTGTTTTTTGAAGGACCTCCTTCAGCAAACGGATTACCTGGTGTACACCATGTTTTAGCACGAGCGATTAAAGATATATTTCCACGTTACAAAACCATGAAGGGTTTTCAGGTAAAACGTAAAGCTGGTTGGGATACACATGGATTACCTGTTGAGCTTGGTGTAGAAAAAGAATTAGGCATAACCAAAGAAGATATTGGTACTAAAATTACAGTAGAAGAATATAACGAAGCTTGTAAAAAAGCCGTAATGCGTTATACAGATATATGGAATGACCTCACACTAAAAATGGGTTATTGGGTAGATATGGACGATCCATACATTACCTATAAATCCAAATATATGGAGAGTGTTTGGTGGCTACTCAAACAGATTTACGACAAAAAATTAATATACAAAGGCTATACGATTCAGCCATATTCACCAAAAGCAGGTACTGGTTTAAGTTCACATGAGTTAAACCAACCAGGAACGTATCAAGATGTAACAGATACTACAGTTGTTGCTCAGTTTAAAGCAAATGAAAATTCATTGCCAGATTTTTTACAAAACGAAGGTGATATTTTCTTTTTAGCTTGGACAACAACACCTTGGACGCTTCCAAGTAATACTGCCTTAACTGTTGGATCAAAGATTGATTACGTTTTAGTTGAAACGTATAACCAATATACATTTAAACCTATGAATGTTGTTTTGGCTAAATCTTTAGTCGGAAAGCAGTTTGAGGGTAAATACAAGCAAGTTGAAACAAAACCAGAATTAATAGATTACAAAGAGGGAGACAAAAAAATTCCTTTTTATGTTGTTAAAGAATTCAAAGGAAAAGATTTAGTAGGTATCACATACGAGCAGTTATTACCTTACGCTTTACCAAACGATAATCCTGAGAATGCCTTTAGAGTCATTTCGGGTGATTTTGTGACCACAGAAGATGGAACAGGAATCGTACATACCGCACCAACATTTGGAGCCGATGATTCCATGGTAGCAAAACAAGCAACACCAGAAATTCCACCACTTTTAGTAAAAGATGATAATGGCAATTTAGTACCATTAGTAGATTTACAAGGTCGCTTTAGACCAGAACTAGGTGAGTTTGCTGGCAAGTATGTAAAGAATGAATATTACAACGATGGTGAAGTGCCAGAACGTTCAATAGACGTTGAGCTTGCCATTAAATTAAAAACAGAAAACAAAGCCTTTAAGGTCGAAAAATATAAGCACAGTTACCCAAATTGCTGGAGAACAGATAAGCCAATCTTATACTATCCATTAGATTCTTGGTTCATTAAAGTCACTGATGTAAAAGGTAGAATGCACGAGTTGAATACCTCAATTAACTGGAAACCAAAATCAACTGGAGAAGGTCGTTTTGGTAATTGGTTAGCTAATGCTAACGACTGGAATTTATCACGATCTCGTTTTTGGGGAATACCTTTACCAATCTGGAGAACAGAAGACGGTAAAGAACAAATTTGTATTGGGTCTGTAGCCGAATTAAAATCTGAAATCGTAAAGTCAGTTGAAGCAAGTATAATGTCTGAAGATATTTTTGCGGATTTTGAAGTTGATAATATGTCTGAAGCAAACTACGAAACCATCGATTTACATAAAAATGTAGTTGATAAAATCGTATTAGTGTCACCATCTGGCCAACCAATGAATCGCGAAAGTGATTTAATAGATGTTTGGTTCGATTCTGGTTCCATGCCATATGCACAATGGCATTATCCATTCGAGAATAAAAAATTAATTGATAATAACGAGGCCTTCCCAGCAGATTTTATTGCTGAAGGAGTTGACCAAACACGTGGATGGTTTTATACACTTCACGCTATTGGTACAATGGTTTTCGATTCAGTAGCCTATAAAAATGTAGTCTCAAACGGGCTCGTTTTAGATAAGAATGGACAGAAGATGTCTAAGCGTTTAGGTAATGCGGCAGATCCTTTTGAAACCTTATCAAAGTATGGTGCAGATGCTACGCGTTGGTATATGATTAGTAATGCAAATCCTTGGGATAACTTAAAATTTGATAGCGAAGGTATTGCCGAGGTGAGTCGTAAATTCTTTGGAACGTTATATAATACCTATTCATTCTTCACATTGTACACTAATATTGATGGTTTCAGTTATAGCGAAGCAGATATTGCATTAGAAGAGCGACCAGAAATAGACCGTTGGATTCTTTCTGAATTAAACACTTTAATAGAGAAAGTTGACAAATTCTACGAAGCATACGAACCAACCAAAGCAGCTAGAGCAATTTCAGACTTTACACAAGATTATTTAAGTAATTGGTATGTACGTTTAAGCAGAAGACGTTTTTGGAAAGGCGATTACCAAACGGATAAAATTTCTGCATACCAAACACTTTATACGTGTATGGAAACGATTGCAAAGCTCGGAGCTCCAATTGCACCTTTCTTTATGGATCGTTTGTATTTAGACTTAAATGCTGTGACGAATAAAGAGACTTTTGAAAGCGTACATTTAGCAGAATTCCCAAAAGTAGATGTTAATTCTATAGATAAAGCTTTAGAGCGAAAAATGGAGAATGCGCAAACAATATCATCGTTAGTTTTATCGTTGAGAGCTAAAGAGAAGATTAAAGTGCGTCAACCTCTTCAGAAAATTATGATACCTGTTGATAATCAACAACAAAAGGAAGAAATAGAAGCGGTTTCAGATTTAATAAAACACGAAGTAAACATAAAAGAAATTGAACTTTTAGAAGATGCTTCAGATATATTGGTAAAACAAATTAAACCAAATTTTAAAGCCTTAGGTCCTAAGTTTGGAAAGGACATGAAGTTGATTTCCAGTGCAATAAATGCCTTTAATGCAGAAGACATAAAAAAAATTGAGCAAAATGGCAGTTTGGATGTCGAAATTAACGGAAAAAATATTACTTTGGGATTAGATGATGTAGAGATTACGTCTCAAGATATTGAAGGGTGGCTTGTAGCCAATGAAGGTGCACTAACAGTGGCTTTAGATGTTACAATCAGTGAAGAATTACGTAAAGAAGGTATTGCTCGTGAACTCGTAAACCGTATTCAAAATTTACGTAAAGATTCAGGATTTGAAGTTACTGACAGAATTGACGTACAAATTCAGAATGATGTTCTGGTAGCAGCTGCAATCGCTTCTAATGAGGAGTATATTAAATCAGAAACATTAACTGAAGATTTAAAAATTATAGATAATCTAAACAATGGTATAGAAATTACTTTTGATAAAGTCAACACCAAATTGTTTATACAAAAACATTAATAATTTATGGCAACAGAGACAAATATTAGATATTCGGATAAAGACTTAGAAGAATTTAAAGTCTTAATCCAAGAAAAAATAGAAAAAGCAGAGCACGATTTAGAGCTTATAAAAAGTGCTTATATGAATGACCATAATAATGGTACAGACGATACATCACCAACATTCAAAGCTTTTGAAGAAGGAAGTGCAACGATGAGTAGGGAAGCAAATTCTGCATTAGCAATTCGCCAAGAAAAGTTTATTAGAGATTTAAAGAATGCTTTAATCCGTATTGAGAATAAAACTTATGGTATATGCCGTATCACTCAAAAATTAATAAGTAAAGAGCGTTTAAAATTAGTACCTCATGCTACATTAAGTATTGAAGCTAAGAACATGCAGAAGTAAACCCCCTTTTATACACAAACAAAACCACAAAGCTTTTTTAATCCTATTCCGACAGGTGTCGGATTACCTTTAACCAAAAAATTCCCACTTTAGTGGGAAATATTATGTCTTTAAAGAAAGCCTCAATTATTATAGTTCTTATTTTATTGATAGACCAAATAAGTAAGATTTACATAAAAACACATTTTGCATTAAATGAGAATACCAATGTGTTTTCTTGGTTTGAAATTGTTTTTGTCGAAAATGATGGTATGGCTTGGGGAACAAAACTGAGTGATTTTTTTACATTTATTTCTGATGAATCTGCGAAACTCATTTTAACCCTATTTAGAATAGTAGCAGTTACTGGCATTGCTTTTTGGTTAGTAGATGTTACAAAAAAGAAGCGGTCTAAAACTTTAATATTTGCAATTGCTATAATTTTTGCTGGTGCTTTAGGTAATATTTTAGACTCTGTTTTTTATGGCATCATGTTTGACGATAGTTATGGACAAGTTGCAACATTTTTATCCGATGGAGGTGGTTATGCTGAGGTATTTCATGGTAAAGTAGTGGATATGTTGCATTTTCCTATATGGAGAGGAATGTTACCAGATTGGCTGCCTTTAGTTGGTGGAAAGTACTTTTCGTTTTTTGATCCTGTTTTTAATATTGCAGATATGGCAATAAGTACAGGTATTGGGATTTTGATTGTATTTAATAAAAAGGCTTTTAAGGAAACCTCTAAAACTGAAAGACCAGATTTGGTGTCGCACAATAATCCAATATAATATCATTTTCTGAAGCTTCAAAAATTTCATTTTCTGCTTCAAAAAAAGACAAACCAATTTTAATAGTTTCAGGTTTGCAATTTGCTAAAAACCGATCGTAAAACCCTTTGCCATAACCAATTCTGTGTCCAGATTTATCAAAAGCCAAAAGAGGTACAATAATAACTTCTAATTGCGAAGAAGAAATCTCTATACCATCGATAGGCTCGGGAATGTTGTAGTCGTTTTTTTTAATTTTTGTATTATCTGTAAGTAGATAATGCGTCATAGAGTAATCTTCAAAACTACTTTTTGAGATTATTATATTTTTATCTTTTCCAGATAAAATGTTTAAAATATAGTCTGTATTTATTTCTTTTTGCTCTTCAATAGTTAAGAAAATGTGATAAAAGGATCTATCCCAAACATCTAGTTTTAATAATTGGTTAGCAATAGCTAAACTATAATCTTCAATTTGAGTTTGAGATAATTTATTTCTCAAAGACTTGTATTTTTTTCTCAGTTCAGATTTTTTCACGATTTAAGTTTTGTGGAAATATGAAAAATAGCATCACCTTGATAGATAATAGGTGATTCATTAACATTGAAAATATAACCATCGTTAGGTGCTTTTACAAAATGATTAAAACTACCATAAGGATCTGTAATATGACCTAAAACATCACCTTTTTTCACTTCCGAATTCACGATAATATCAGCTTTAAACATTCCAGAATGTTTAGCTCTTACCCATTTGCTATCGGTAATTTTAATACAGTTTTTTTTAGGTTTTGAAACCTTAAACTTACTGCTTAACATATCTAAATGATTTAATACTCGTTTGATGCCATTAACTCCAGTATTGGTAATAGTACTATCAATATTAAAGGATTTTCCACCTTCAAATAAAAGCATTGGGATACCAAGTTTATAGCACGAATTTCTAAAAGACTTATTTACATTTTTAGAGTAATAAATAAAGGGAGGGCCAAATACTTGTGCCAATTCATCTAAAACAATTTTATTTTTAACAATACGTATTTGTGAAGCGTTAAAGCGGTCAGCTCCACCTGTGTGAAAGTCTAAAATTAAATCAGCATGTGGTACAATTTCTGTCATTAGTTTATGCGCTACTCTACTTGCTAGAGAACCGCCTTTTCCGCCAGGAAAAACGCGGTTTAAATCTCTACCATCCGGAAATTCCCTATCCATATGAATAAAACCAAATACATTAATGACAGGAATACAAATAATGGTTCCTTTCTTAGGTTTATTAATACCTTTAGCTATAATCTGACGAACAATTTCTACACCATTAATTTCATCACCATGAATACCAGCAGTAATTAAAACCGTTGGGCCAGGTTTTTTAGAACGTTCAATAATAACAGGAACATCAATGGTATTCTGCGTATGTAACTTTGCGACATTAAAACTTACTTTAGCGCTTTCACCAAATGCCACATTTTCACCGAGTATATGCAATACTTCTTTTTCACTCATCTATTTTATATTGCGTTCTATATAAGTAATAATTGCTCGTGCTACATTTTTTTGTGTGGCACCTTCAATGCCTTCTAAACCTGGAGTAGAATTGACCTCCATAATTAAAGGGCCTCTTGCAGACTGTAACATGTCAACTCCACAAACAGGAAGTTTTAATGCGCGTGCTGCTTTTATTGCTAATTTTAATTCGTCTTCAGAAAGTTCGATGTAGTTGGCACTTCCTCCTCTGTGTAAGTTCGATCTAAATTCCCCATCTTTTCCTTGCCGTTTCATTGCTCCTACAACTTGCCCATCTACAAGCAGCGCTCTTAAATCAGCACCTTTTGCCTCTTCAATATACTCTTGTACTAAAGCTCTTGCTTGTAAGCCACTAAAAGCTTCAAGTACAGATTCTGCAGCATTTTTAGATTCCGCTAGTACAACTCCTAAGCCTTGTGTGCC
>NZ_CAXBGB010000007.1:0-53762 GCF_963975125.1 uncultured Winogradskyella sp.
TTTTACTATCTAAGAACACATTTAACTTCGGTTTGAAGAAACCAATTAAGGTGAATTTAGATACAAATCCTATAGAAAAAATATTGTAAATTTGACTGAAATATTAATAACAAATTTATGACAACAGTAAATACATATTTAACATTTAAAGGGAATTGCGAAGAAGCGTTTAATTTTTACAAAAATGCATTTGGTGGCGATTTTGCTTATGTTGGCAGATTTAAAGATATGCCACAAAACGACCCAAATTGCAAAGTTGATGATTCTGAATTAAATAATATTATGCATATCTCTTTTCCTATAGGAAACACTATACTTATGGGAAGTGACGCAGGTGGTGAATGGGCAAAAGGAGTAACAGTAGGAAACAATTTTTCAGTATCTATAAACGCTGATTCTCAAAAAGAAGCTGATAGGCTTTTTAATGTGCTTTCTGCTAACGGAAAAGTTTCTATGCCAATGAATAAAACATTTTGGGACTCATATTTCGGAATGTTTACAGATCAATTTGATATACAATGGATGATTAGTTTTGATGCTAATCCTAAAGGAAAGTAAAACAGTACATAACAAAGTACTGAGTTAAAAAAGCTAGTTTTTTAGCTCAGTGCTTCCCAAGTTAATAGACATCAAGCTTAAAACGTGTATAATTAATTGTTTGTTCTCTGTGTACTTGGAAAATCCTTCGGATTTTGGTTCGTTATATTTTAATAATTTAAAGACAGCTACTACAACACAAGAGATGGAAGACATGAGTTAAACGTTGTAATTAATTAAAAATTCCTTTCTTCTTTTTAAATTTTTTACTAATTATTTTTCTTTTCTAATTTTCTCCAAAAAAATCAAAAAATATTAAGAGAATTGAATCCTATAACATTCTGAACATATTCTTCTTCTTTTCTAATCTGTTCCAATTCTTTTTTTTTATCAGAATCAGCAATAATGGTTTCAAAGATTCTAGGCCTGCATTTTTCCCATTCTCAATGCGTTGAATTGTTCTTATATTTAATCCACTCATTTCTGCTAATCGATCTTGTAACCAATGTCGCTCTAATCTCATTTTTTTAATATCTCTTAAATTAGTTGTATTAGGATTCATTACTTTTTAGTCTTTAAATTATTTACTGATCAAAGATAAGTATTAACGTTTCTTTGAGACTAAAAGCTATAAGACACAGCTATGAAATCTCTATGACACTATTTTTATTTATAAAAACTAAATTGAAAAGTGAGTAAAGTTAACTGTTAGTTTCAGTGTGTATTCGTTAAATTTTAAGAATTTTCCTCTGGTTTGTTTTCTCTTTACAAACTTAGATCAAACAAAAGAAACGGTCAATTGAAGTTAACTTGCGAAGCAAAACAAACATAAGCACGTTAAGAGAACATCTTCAAAAAATCAGTTATTCTTCTCCTCTATCCACTTACTCATATACTTGGTACTTTGCAATGTTTGGTGCATCATTAATTGACCAACAAAATTAGCTTGACGATGAGTAATTAAATTAGAAATGAGTTCAGTTATTTTAAAAGAAAAACTAGATTCAAAATCCATTTTATTAAATCGTTGATTCAAAATTTTAATACAAGATTTTTGGTTTGCTTTCCATAATGAAGCGTCATTATAAAGTTCTACAGCTTTCTTCGCAAATGCTTCAGGCTTATCCTCTATAAACCCGTTTGGCTCTAACTCGCCAAACATCCCTTCTGCTGCGATACTAGACATTGCGCAAGGTGTTCCATTTTGCATTGCATCTATTAACTTGCCTTTTAAGCCAGCGCCAAAGCGCAGAGATGCTAAGCAGACCTTTGCATTCTTCATTACGTTATTTACGTTGTCTGCAAAGCCTCTAACTAAAAAGCCTTCTTTATTATTATTTAGTTGTGTTACTTTTTGAGACTCATAAGCTCCGTAAACATGTAACTCAGCCTTTGGTAATTCCTTTCTAATCAGTGGCCAAATGGTTTGCTTTAAATATAGAACCGCATCATAGTTTGGTGCATGCAAAAAATTTCCAATGGTAATAAAATGTTGTCGTTCTTTAAAAGTTGGCAATAGATTAATTTCTTCTTTAATTCTGCTAACTATCGGGATTGACTCTAATAGAAAGGGCAAGTAATACAGTAAGCTTTTATCTATTTTAAACTGAGTAGTTAAGATATCTATTTCAGCCTCAGAAATAATTAAGCTTAAATCGCAACGATACATACTTGCAATTTCGCGTTTGGTAATATCATTTTGAAGATGTAATACAGAAACATCTTTATTCTCTTTTAATGCCAGTTCCCTAGCCTTTCGCAAACCATGAAAATCTTCGGTATCTAAAATTCGTAACGATTCAGGGCATTGCTTTGCTACACGCCAACCATATTGTTCTTCTGTCATAAAGCGATCAAACAATACAACTTCAGGTTTAAATTTGGTAATAAATGCATCAAAAGACGAATCATTTAAGTAAATCGTTTGCATTTCAATACCTAAAGACGATAAATCAAATGTGTTTTTAGACATTTTTGCAGCAGACGCAAACATAATCTCATAACCTTGATTTTGAAATTGTTCTACTAACTGAAGCATTCTACTACCAGCTGCAGAACTTTTAGGCTCTGGCCAAACAAAACCAATAATTAAGAGTTTTTTTTTCAATTATTGTGGCTCTTTTAAAAACACGTATTTTAAACGAACACTTTTTGCCCAAGATAATACAGCATCGATTTGCACTTGCGATAATTTAGCGTCGCTATGTGTCCATGTATAACTCGGCAATGGCATTTCTTTTTCTTCAACCATTTCTATTAACTCATCTAGTTTATGGTCTTTTTTCTTGTCTGAATAGTCTGTCCACCTAGATATATTAAAATGCTTTTTTCCATCATTTACATGCTCATCTAACCAATAATTAACAGGAGTAATATTGTTATACCAAGGGTAACGTGTGCTATCACTATGACAATCAACACATGAGCTTGTAAAAATTGCCTTTACATTTTTTGGCAGATTTGTATCAGCAAAAAATGCATCAACAGAAGCTATATCACCATCATTTTTTTCTGGCCCGAAAAACTGAGCAATTATAAATACAACTAATAATAATAGTCCAAGTTTTTTTAAAATCTTCATTTTTTAATTAAATTTAGAATTATAAATTTACGTCAGTTTGATTGATTTTCGCAAGAAAATTTTATCGAAAACAAGTAAATTTACAACTAATTAATTCTCGATACTTTTTTCATTCGTTTAAGAACCAATAAAAAACACTCGAATTGACAATAAAAATTGACTAAAACAGAGCTTTATAAGGAATTAAATTATGTAAATCATTCGCGTGAAAAACGAATGTATTATGCGAATTTGGTTATTAATAAACCTGAATTGATTTCGCATCTTTTAGAAATTCTTTTTGAAGTTAACAATAAGATTTCATGTAGAGCAGCTTGGGTTTTTGAGTTTATGTGTGGCGAAAAACTTGAAGAAATTATACCATATCTCGATATGTTTACTAAAAATATATCAAAAGTACATTTAGATTCTGCTGTTAGACCAGTGGCAAAGGTTTGTGAATATTTAATTAAACCCTATTATTCTAAATATGACCATATTATTAAAGCTCATCTATTAGAAATCCATAAAGAAAAAATTATAGAAGCTTGTTTTGATTGGATGATTAATGACGAGAAAATAGCACCCAAAGCTTATGCAATGAATACCTTATTTTTATTAGGAAATGAATATGATTGGATTCACCCAGAACTAGCCATCATATTAGAACGCGATTTTCAGATGCAGAGTTCTGGTTTTAAAGCCAGAGCAAGACATATTTTAAAAAAAATACGAAAATAAATTTCAAAAAATCAATAACTAAAAGCAAATGGTTTAGAGCTAACTGCCAATTGAAAACTCTTAACTCATAACTCATAACTCTAAACTTACTTCATTATATTTGATGCTTTAAAAAAATTAATATAAATGGCACTTTCAGAACTTAGCGCAATTTCACCAATAGATGGTCGGTATAGATCTAAAGTAGAAGCTTTGGGTAATTATTTTTCTGAAGAAGCATTGATTAAATATCGTGTTTTAGTAGAAATTGAATACTTTATTGCTTTGTGCGAATTACCATTGCCGCAATTAGAATCTGTTTCTAATTCTATTTTTGAAAACCTAAGAGGTCTTTATAAAAACTTTACTGCTCTAGATGCTCAAGCAATTAAAGATATAGAAAAGGTTACCAACCACGATGTTAAAGCTGTTGAGTACTTTATAAAAGAAAAGTTTGATGCTATAAACTTATCGGATTACAAAGAATTTATCCATTTTGGCTTAACTTCTCAAGACATTAACAACACTGCAATTCCTTTAAGTATTAAGGATGCTATAAATGATGTTTATGTACCAGAATACTTTGCGTTATTAGAAAAAATAGAAGGCTTAGCTAAGGATTGGGCAGATATCCCAATGTTAGCTAGAACACACGGTCAACCTGCTTCTCCTACACGTTTAGGTAAAGAAATTGAAGTTTTTGTAGTGCGATTAAAAGAGCAATTCAATTTATTAAACGACGTGCCAAGTGCTTCAAAATTTGGTGGAGCTACAGGTAATTTTAACGCCCACAAAGTGGCATATCCAAATATAGATTGGAAAGCCTTTGGAACACAATTTGTACAAGAAAAATTAGGGCTACAACATTCTTTCCCTACAACGCAAATAGAGCATTACGACCATACAGCAGCTTTGTTTGATGCTTTAAAGCGAATTAATACTATAATTATAGATTTAGATAGAGATGTTTGGACATACGTGTCCATGGACTACTTTAAGCAAAAAATAAAAGCTGGCGAAGTTGGTAGCTCTGCTATGCCACATAAAGTAAATCCTATTGATTTTGAAAATAGTGAAGGGAATTTAGGTATAGCCAATGCAATTTTTGAACACTTATCTGCTAAGTTACCGATCTCTAGATTACAGCGTGATTTAACTGATAGTACGGTTTTAAGAAATGTTGGTGTTCCTTTGGGTCATACTCTTATTGCGTTTAAATCTACAGTTAAAGGTTTAGGTAAATTATTACTTAATGAACCTAAATTCGCTCAAGATTTAGAAAATAATTGGGCAGTTGTAGCTGAAGCTATTCAAACGATTTTAAGACGTGAAAGCTATCCGAACCCTTATGAAGCTTTAAAAGGATTAACAAGAACCAATGAAGCCATTACTCAAAGTTCAATTTCTAATTTTATTGATACCTTAGAGGTTTCTGATGCTATTAAAACTGAATTAAAAGCTATTACACCTAGTAATTATACTGGTATCTAAAATCTATGAAATTGTTTCCTTTAAATAAAAACTCTATTGCTCTTCTATTTGTAGGCGTTATTACTATTGGTTTTTTTATTGCAGGTCTCTCTAATATATTAGATTATATTATTATTAAGGTGTTGCTATTTTCTGGTTCTGTAACTTTAGTTATTGTAGCTATAGGCTTTGCGCTAAAAAATGACACCAAAAAAAATCGCCCTGAAGATAAACTTCAAGACGATTCTCATTAACATTTAAATAATTTGTCAGTTTTATTTAAATAAGTTTATTTAAAAAAGTCTGTTAGGTCATTAAGATTAGTATCTTCAAATTTTGCGTTTTCTAATACAGAGCTTAAGGACATCAGCTTACCTGCATTCATATCATCACCTAATATTCTTGCAATCATAAAACCTTTGTTGTTTGCATTTACAAAAATAATGAGTTCGTCAATATTTTCCACTTCACCTAAAAATTTCACTTCGAATTTGCCATCTGTAGAATTCCCACCTCGCATTAACTCTTCATATTTAGGATCTTTTAAAATAATTTTTACTTTTTCTAACTCTAATTTATAGTCTTCTGCATTAGTATCCTCTTCAATGTATGTTAGCACATTTAACTTGTCAACCGATTCATAAGCTTCACGCTGTTCGTCAGTCATTTCAACTTGTTCAACATTTATAAAACTTGTAGGTACATCGAAAGAAGCAAATCCAGGTTTTAGTTCGTTATCCACATAATAAGTTTGTAATGTTGGCCCTTGGTTACAGCTTGTAAAAGCTGCAACCAAAAGCAACAAAACCATTGATTTTTTGATTGATTGTTTCATGGGTTTATTTTATTACTTGTTTAAGGATACATGCTCGTTTAACAATTATTAGTTTTTCTTTTCGCCAGCTTTCTTTAACTGCTCACCACCCGGAATATCCATTGAATTTGTGATTTTAGACACCTGTCTTAAATCAATATCTCCTGTTAACGATAACAAGACCGTCTCAAATTCACGTTTTTTACCATTAATTTCAATGTCTTGACCTTTAGTCATTTCTTTAAGTCCACTTACATACATTAATAATTCTTTTACATGGTTTTCATCTTTACCTTCCTTTACATAAAACTTAACGGTTTGATCACCATCTTTAATACGCATTAACTCTTCAAGGTGAGATGATTTTAAATACTTTGTCACTGTAGCTTTCATATCGGCTGATACTTTATCATCACCAGTAGTAAATACTTTAAGTCCAGTGATTTTTTTCACCATATTCATGTATTCTTGAGCTTCTGGATCATCCATGTCAACATCAATACTAGCTATCAAGCTAAACATTTTTTGATTAACTATGACTGATACTACTTCTGGCATATCTTCGAATTTATCAAAAATACTCTGAGACCCAGATAACATTGGTGCTACAATTAGCGCGATTATTACGATTAATTTCTTCATAATTTTTTTACTTTTTAATTTTAGTGTGTTACTTGTTTTTAAAAATTTTGTTTGTTGTTTTTGAAAATTCACTTAATCTACCTGCTCCTTCAATACCCTGATTTAAATTATCAGAGACTAATACCAGTGAATTAAGTTGCTGCTTGCCTTCATTTATTCCTATTGAAACTAAACTCAAAGCTTCCATTGTTTGGTTATAAACCAAAAGGGCTTCTTGTTTTTCTTGTTCAGAAGGACCAACGAAACTTGGTACAACTAAACCAAGCATTAAAACAGCTACAGCTGCGACAGAAATCCATTGATACAATTTTGTTTTCTTAGTGGTTAATGGAACGTCTTTGGTGTACTGCTCTTTTTGTGATAAAGAAAAATAGTGAAACAATGGCTTATAATGTTCTAAATGAGGCTCTACATTATCGTTTGCGAAATACGCTTTTAACTGCGCTTCTTCCTTTAGCGTTGTCTCAGCATTGTTGTACTTTTCTATTAATTCTTCTATATTATTTAATACCATAGCCATGTGTACTAGTTAATTTTTCTCTTATTGTTTTTCGTGCTCTAGATAAAGAAACTCTTATTGCGGTTTCACTCATGTCTAACATTTTAGAGATTTCAGCAAAATCGTATTGTTCTATATCCCTTAGTTGCACTATTATTTTTTGTTGTTCTGGTAAATCTTCCATTATTTTAGAAACCCAGTCCATGCTATCTCTAGCTTCTACTTGCTTTTGTAATGAAGAATTGTTGTCCGTATAATTACTATGTACAATTTTTAAATTTTGAGCCTGTTTCGATTTTAAACGGTCTAAACAAAAATTCTTTGTCATTGTCATCGAAAACGCTTCAACATTTTTGTATTCACCAATCTTCTGTTTATTATTCCATAATTTCAACAGTATTTCTTGTGTAGCATCTTCAGCTTCTTCACGAGAAACTAGTAATCGTTTTGCTAAACGAAATACTTTATCCTTAAAGGGCATCACTAAGCTTACAAAATCTGCCTGCTTCATTACTTTTACATTGGTTGTTGACTACAATTTTACTTGTCTTCATTATTACGACGATACACTTTACATTTTGTTACAAAGTTTTTTTTGTTCGCAATATTGTAAGTAAATTTAGAGTTTTACTGACAGAAGTAAACCGATTGCTATTTATAAAGAAAAATTAAAAGATGAAAAAGATTAAAGTATTACTAATGACTTGTTTTGCATTGCTAACTATAACAAGTTGCTTTGAAGATTTAGACGATAATTTAATAGCTAGTGCAGATATAAACGATTTTGTTTGGAAAGCTATGAACGCCTATTATCTATATAACGATAATGTGCCTGATTTATTTAATGATAGGTTTGGTATTAATGGTATTGATAACAGATATGATAAAACTGAAGAATATTCGGATTATTTGATGAGCTTTTCTTCACCTGCAGAATTGTTTGCCCCTCTTGTTTTTGAATCATTAGACCCATTTAGTGTTATTGTACCAAATTACTTAGATATCTTAAATCTACAACAAGGTGTTTCTTTAAGTAATGGTATTGAGTTTAAATTATTTTTAATACCTGGAAGTCAAACAGAAGTGTTTGGAGCCATTAGTTTAGTATTGAATAATAGTGTTGCTGATAATTTAGGACTGCAACGCGGACAAATCTTTAGAGCAGTTAATGGCACTAACTTAACTGCAACAAATATTAACTCTTTACTAAATCAAAGTTCTTACACTCTTAATTTTGCTGATTACGATAATAACGGAACACCAGAGACAGCAGACGATATTATAACTTTAAATAGCTTAAGTGCTGATTTATCTCGAGTAGCTTACACAGAAAATCCTGTGCATAGAACTGAAGTCTTAAATGTCAATGGTATTAGCATCGGATATTTAATGTATAATGGTTTTAATAACAATTTTGAAACTTCGCTAAACAATGCATTTGCTCAATTTCAGTCTAGTGGTGTACAAGAATTAGTTATCGATTTAAGATATAATGGTGGAGGTGTTATACAGACAGCTGTCCATTTAGGTAGTATGATTACTGGTCAATTTAATGGTCAAATATTTTCGAAATTGTTTTATAATGACAACCAAATTAATCAGAACAGGAATTATAATTTTGTGAACTCACTAGAAGACAATACAACAATAAATAGCTTAAATTTAAGCAAGGTGTATGTATTAACCTCCTCTAGTTCTGCATCTGCCAGTGAATTACTAATAAACAGTCTAAGATCTTATATTGAAGTCATTCATATTGGTGATAATACGGCTGGTAAAACACAAGCGAATAAACTCGTATTTGATTCTCCTGAGTTTGGAGGGAATGGTGTTAATCCAAATCATACTTATGCTTTAATTCCCTTAATTGCTAACTCAACAAACGTAAATGATGAATTAGTGCCAGCTACTGGCTTAGTTCCCAATATTGAACTTATAGAAACTCCAAGCACATTTGGTACTTTAGGCACGCTTACTGAGCCTCTTTTAGCTGCTGCAATAGCAGATATTATTAGTGTAGATAGACCATCTAACACTAATATTGAAATTCAAAGACTGCTAGAAATTAAAACTCCAAAACTCAATTCTAAACTTGAAGGCTTGATGTTTGTAGAATAAAAAAAAGCCGCTTTAAGCGGCTTTTTTCATATTATAGATTCAGGTTAAGGCCTAAACTAACACCTCTACCTTTAGTGGTAAAACCAAATAATTCTTGGTAATCTTCGTTAAATATATTTGTCACATTTGCAAACAAAGTCATTCTATTATTTACAATTTTATGACTGATATAAAAATCTAATAAGCCATAAGATTCTAAAGTTACCGCATCGTTTTCAAAAGTGGCATTATTAAAGACTACATCGTCTCTATCGTCATTGTACTGATAAGAAAGACTTACTAAGGTTAAGTTAGACACTTCATAGTCTAAACGTATATTCACTTTAACTTCAGGAATTCTTAAACTCAAATCTTCATCCAAAGTCGTATAAGTAACATTAGCATTCAGATTTAACTTTTTAATTGCTGAAATATTAGCCACAAATTCTAAACCACTAGCTGTAAATGATTCGCTAATATTTTGATATTGAAACACAAAACCTCCAGTGTCAATAAAATCAATGAACTGCTCTTCGTTTCTATTAAAATATACGAGACTTAAAGTCGCTTTATCTTCTATATAGAGCTCACCACCTATTTCGAAGGTTTGATTTTCTTCTGGTTTTAGATCCGTGTTTCCATAATTTGGCTCAAATAACTGATATAAAGATGGTGTTATAAAAGCAGTACTATAACTCACTAAACCCTTTAAATAACCAAATTCTAACTCCTTTTTATAAGATGGATTTATATTATAAACCAAATAGCTTCCGTAGTCACTATGATTATTGAGACGAATACCAGCGTTAACATTTAGACCAAAATCGGAAACATACACGATATTAGCGTAAGGATCTGTAATCGTAAAATGTGCATTGTCTGGATTTATAGATTGACTAAATTCTGCTTCACCGAAAGGAATTGAGAAACTTTCCATTTGATTATCTTGAAAATTAACACCCAAAACTGTATAAAACTTATCGTTATAATTGTAGCGATTAAAAGCATCAACAATAACACTTTGTGAATTGAATATAGAAGGAAAACCAGATTCTATCTCCCGCTCTACATCATTGTAAGCTGCGTTAACTGTAATACTTCCATTATTGTATTTAAACTCGGGCGACAAACCTATTCTGTATTGCTTAGAAAGCGAACGATTATCAGCATCCATCATACTAAATCCATCATCAAAATCTGCTTTGTATCTATCAAAACTTGCATAAGTGTTAATTTTCAATGCTTTACTAAAAGTGTAACCCAGTTTTAAATTTCCATTATAACTATTAAAAGCATCCGATTCTGTCCCTCCTTTAATTGCCGATAATCCATCCGTAAATTGTTGCCCAAAACTTGCTAAATAATTATATTTTCCTGTACTTCCATTTACAGAAATACTATTTCTAAAATCTTCAATAGCATAATTATTTTCGTCCGCAGATTGGTTTGTACCAACTGAACTTCTTAAACTTAAATTGAAAGCTTTTTTAGAAGCTTCCTTCAACTTAATATTAATGACTGCTGTTGCTGCGCCAGAACCGTATAATGTGCTTGAAGCGCCTTTTAAAATCTCAATCGACTCCACTTGATCTGCATTTAATAAACGTAAATCATAATCGTTTGCAATTTGCGATGGATCTGTAACCTGAATACCATCAATTAGTATTAAAACCTGGCGATTACGACCACCTCGAATAATATAACTAAGATTCTGACCTGCATTACTGCGTACTCCATTAATTTCTACACCAACAGTTCTACCAATAATTTCTGCGATAGATTGACCTTGTAATTTTTCTAAATCTTTTGAAGTAATTTTGGTAATAACCTTACCAGAATTTTCACGTTTTAGTTGAAATTTAGAGTCTGTTACAACCACTTCATTTAATTTTTCAACTTTTGTAGAATCGGTTTGCGATTGCGCAAAACCAATAGATAACATACCAAGTATGTTGCAAAACACTTTTGTTTTGTTCATTTTAATTTTTAATTACTCGAGAACATACAGAATTATGCATGTAAACTTTTATCCCGAAAGTTTGACTTCTATGTTGAAATTGGCAGGTCTCCTGACTTGCGTCTTGTTATTGGTCTTCCCAGATAAATATCCAGTGACATTGAAGGTAATAACAAGCTTTATAGCTTACAGTTGCGGGAACAGTTCAAGAATGAAGATTTTCGATTTTCAATCGAGCATCATTTCACTTGATTCCCTTTTAATCTAATCGGTTAACGATTAGAACCTAATTTCGGCGCAAAAATAATATTTTAAAATAACGTTATAAGGTTAATCCTTGTTTTTCTTATTCAATTTATAAATAAGATATATGAAGCCTATTAAAAAATGTGCAATGATTATTCCTGCAACGATATATAGTGTTAAATTTGAATCGTCTCTCATAATATTTAGTTTTATCAAAATTACAAACCAATAATGTGAAAAAGAGTTACAAAGGTTACATATGAAAATTATTAGATTTTTATTTCTTTTTTTAATCGTTAGTGCATGTAAAAATAAGACTAAAACCGAAGTCCTAGAAACTTCTGAGATCAATCAATTGGTATTAAAACACGCTAAAGGGTTTAAAATCAATCGATCAAATGATTTTAAAACTATAGAAATAACAAAAGCTTGGCCAGAGGCTGAAAAAAAATATATCTATTTATTACTTACAAAAGAGCAAGCTGCCAAAACCATATATAACAAGAAAGATTATGATGGTGTTATAATTACACCTATTAATAAAACGGTAGTTACTTCGACAACGCATATTCCTGCTTTAGAATTATTAGGTGTAGAAAAAACCTTAGTTGGCTTTCCTGGTACAGATTATATTTCTTCAGAACATACTAGAAAACTTATAAACGAAGGAAAAATAAGAGAATTAGGGAAAAATGAAGGTATAAATACCGAAGTGTTACTAGAGTTAAATCCAGATGTTATAATTGGTTTTGGTGTTGATGGTGTAAACAAAACGTTTGAAACTATTAAAAAAGCAGGTATTCCTGTAATTTATAATGGCGATTGGGTAGAATCTTCAGCTTTGGCAAAAGCCGAATGGATTAAGTTTTTTGGTGTTCTTTTTAATAAAGAGAAAGAAGCCGATTCAATTTTCAATGCTATTGAACGTGATTATCTAGCTGCAAAAGACATCGCAAAACAAGCGAAACATCAGCCTACGGTTTTAAGTGGTGCTATGGATGGTGACGCATGGTATTTACCAAATGGTTCTAGTCCAGAAGCACAATTTTTAAAGGATGCCAATGTCAATTATCTTTGGAGTGAAACTACTGGAAACGGGAGTTTAGCCTTGAGTTTTGAATCTGTTTTATTTAAAGCAAAAGATGCAGATTTATGGTTGAATCCATCTTACTATTCTAGCTTTGAGCAATTAGAAAAAGCCAATTCATTATTCACAAATTTTGAAGCTTTCAAAAAGAAAAACATTTATACATTTGCCAATAAAACAGGTGAAACAGGAGGCGTGCTGTATTACGAATTAGGAACAGCAAGACCAGATTTGGTGCTAAAAGATTTAATAAAAATTACACATCCTGAATTGTTAATCGATTATGAACCCTATTTTTTTACGAAACTAAAATAACACAACAAGAGACCTCACAGGTTCTGAAAACCTGTGAGGTCTTTAACAGAAATGAAAACGAGTTACACATATTCATTTATATTACTGATAGCGGTTTTGCTGCTCTGTTTTGTGGTAAATATCAGCTTAGGCTCTGTTAGTATTCCTCTAAAAAGTATTTTTAATATTTTTTTCGGAACTGTTGATAGTACTATACGCTACGACATTATTATTATAGATTATAGATTACCCAAAGCTATTACAGCTATTTTGGTAGGCTCTGGTTTAGGAATTTCTGGTTTATTAATGCAAACCTTGTTTAGAAACCCATTAGCTGGTCCTTTTGTTCTAGGAATTAGTTCTGGTGCTAGCTTAGGTGTGGCATTAGTAATATTAGGTTCAGGATTATTTGGCGGATTGTTTGCTACAGCTCTAATATCTAAATGGAGTATTGTAATTGCCGCTAGTTTAGGAAGTTTCTTGGTATTACTTGCGGTATTAGCTGTATCGAGTAAAGTAAGAGACACAATGGCTATACTCATTATAGGTTTAATGTTTGGCAGCATTACAGCTGCTGTGGTTAGTGTCCTCTCCTACTTTAGCTCAGCAGAACAATTACAACAATACATTTTTTGGGGCTTTGGTAGTTTAAGTAATCTATCTTGGAGTGAACTTCTGATTTTCTTCGGAATTTATGCTTTTGGACTTATTTTAAGTATAGCTTCCATTAAAGGTTTAAATAGTCTTTTGCTAGGAGATAATTATGCCAAAAGTTTAGGTTTAAACCTGAAACAAAGTCGACTCATTATCATACTTGCCACAAGTTTAATTGCAGGTACAATTACAGCTTTTGCTGGACCAATTGCGTTTATTGGTTTGGCTATTCCGCATTTAACGCGTCAGATTTTCAAAACTTCAAATCATAAAGTATTACTACCAGCCGTATTTTTATTTGGCGCCATAGTAATGCTAATTTGCGACATAATATCGCAATTACCTACTAGCGATTATACTTTACCCATTAATGCTATAACAGCTCTAGTTGGTGCACCAGTTGTAATATGGTTATTAGTCAAACAACGTAAAATGATGTTTTAGATGAAGAAAGAAACATCACATATCATCCTAAAAGCAGAACAACTTTCAATAGGTTACAAGACCAAGAAAGCTGAAACTGTAATTGCATCTGATATCAATTTTAAACTTAAGAAAGGGCAATTAATTGGTTTAGTTGGTGCTAATGGAATTGGTAAATCGACACTATTACGAACATTAATTAAAGTACAACCAGCTTTATCTGGTTCAATTTCACTTAACAATAAAAACATCAATACAACTTCTACTCAAGATTTAGCTAAACAGCTCAGTATTGTATTAACCGAACCTTTAACATCAAAAAATCTATCTGTTTATGAGTTGGTCGCTTTAGGAAGACACCCTTATACCAATTGGATTGGTAATCTTACAGATAAAGATAATACTATTGTAAGAGAATCGTTGGCTCAAGTAAACATTACTGATTTAAAAGACAGAAGATGTTATGAGCTAAGTGATGGTCAGTTACAAAAAGTAATGATTGCTCGTGCTCTTGCTCAAGATACAGATGTTATAGTTTTAGACGAACCAACGACACATCTCGATATGTATCATAAAGCATACATATTAAAATTGCTTAAAAAATTGACTGAGAAAACTGGTAAAACAATTTTATTTTCTTCTCATGAAATTGATTTGGCTATTCAGTTATGCGATACTATGATTGTTATGAAAGCAAACGAATTGTATTGTGATCAACCTTGTAATTTAATCTCGAAAGGTGTTTTTGATACACTCTTTCCAGAAGATTTAATTGTATTTGATAAAACTATTGGAAATTTTAGGATTAAATAATAATATAACGGCTTTCTCTCTTCTTATTTAATTTCACCTATTCACAACTAACTACCAGTTAGGTACAAAAATCGCATCTACAAATAGTGTTTTACACTATTATTTCTGTTTAATAGCAAAAAAAGAAATTTACAATCTAATCATAAAAATAAGGAATGGAATTAAACGACTTACCAGACAAAGTAGTTACCGAAATGGGAGCTGTAGCTAATGGAGTAACGATGTTGATGTAATAGGCATTGGCATAGAGTTTGAATTTAATTTTAGAATCTAGACCTTAAAACAAGCTATCAATTTTTAAATCTTATCAAAATTTTAATTTTTGTCAATACCACTTTAAGAATTAAAAAAAAATCATTCATAAAAGTATAATGTCTGAAGAATCTACTTTTAAGTAGATTCTTCACCTCTGTATAAATGACAAAATCCCTATCTTTGATTAAATTTCATTTCTTTTCATGAACGACACTCTCATATTATTTATAGCCATTTTAGTTTCAGCAGGTATTGGCACTTTTATTGGGCTTAAATTCGCACAACTAAAAAGCAAAGGTGATAAAAGCACGCTCGAAGAACGACAACTTCAACTCAGTAATACTATTGGGGAACTGAAACAAAATATTGAAAAGATTAAAACTGAGCGAGAAGAAATTCGCCAAAAAAAAGACTTTTTAAACACAGAATTGTCTAGACGTAATACGGAGTTTGAAAATCTTCAACAACAAAATCTAAAACGTGATGAAGAATTAGAAGAACGACAGGAACAATTGCGAAAAGATTTTGAGTTATTAGCTACAAAAATATTAGACGAAAAATCTGAGAAGTTTACGCTTCAGAATAAAGAAAACATCAAACAGATCTTAAATCCGTTACAAGAAAAAATTCAACTCTTTGAAAAAAAAGTAGATGATACTCAAAAGGAAAGTATTAGTATGCATTCTGCTTTAAAAGAACAATTATTAGGCCTAAAAGACCTCAACCAACAAATGGCTATAGAGGCAACTAATTTAACTAAAGCCTTAAAAGGCGATAGTAAAACTCAAGGAAATTGGGGAGAATTGGTATTAGAACGTGTCTTAGAAAAATCTGGTTTAGAAAAAGATAGAGAGTATTTTGTGCAGCAAAGTTTTCAGCTCGAAGATGGTTCTCGTGTAATGCCAGATGTGGTATTGCATCTTCCAGGTTCTAAAAAAATGATTATTGACTCTAAGGTGTCTTTAACGGATTATGAGCGTATGGTTAACTCTGATGATGAAGTAAGAGCAATAAATCTTAAAGCGCATGTTAATTCTATAAAAAAGCACGTGGATCAGTTATCTGCAAAGAATTACCAAGATTTATATGATATAGAATCACCAGATTTTGTGTTGATGTTTATTCCTATTGAGCCTGCATTTGCAGTTGCTATTAATGAAGATAATAGTTTGTACAATAAAGCTTTTGAGCAAAATATAGTCATCGTTACACCTTCTACCCTTTTAGCGACATTACGTACAATTGATTCTATGTGGAACAATGAAAAGCAACAGCAAAACGCAATAGAAATTGCGAAACAAGCTGGTGCTTTATATGATAAATTTGAAGGTCTAGTTACCGATTTAACAGGTGTTGGTAAAAAGATAGATGCTGCCAAAACAGATTATTCTTCTGCTATGAATAAACTCGTTGAAGGTAAAGGCAACCTAATTTCTCGTGTAGAGAGAATTAAAAAAATGGGTGCTAAAGCCAATAAATCACTTCCTGAAAGTATTATTAAGCGAGCAACCGAAGATAACTTGTAAAATATTCCATAAAAATGGAATAATTTTAATTATGCAGTAAAAAAGGAATATATTAAATTATTCCACAAAAAAGGCATATATTTGTTTTAAATACAAATATTATGACAAGTATCATTACAGGTGATATCATAAAATCGCGTAAAGCTATAAGCGAAGAATTATGGCTTATTCCCCTAAAATCTGCATTATCAAAATTATCTAGTGATGCATCCTTCTATGATATTTACAGAGGTGATAGCTTTCAGTTAGAATGCAGCAAAATAGAAGATAGTTTTAGAACAGCTGTATATATTAAAGCCTTTTTAAAATCTATAAAAGGTTTAGATGTACGTATGTCAATTGGTATAGGTACAAAAAATTATCAAGGTAATTCTGTAAGTGAATCAAATGGAGAAGCCTTTATATATTCGGGAGAAACATTTGAAACGCTTAAAAAAGAAAAACAGAATCTCAAATTAAAAACAAGTAGCGAAAAGCTTAATAAAGAAATTAATCTTTATTTTAGACTAGCACTTATAGCAATGGATAATTGGACTACTAACTCTGCGGAGATCGTTAAACTGAGTTTAGAACATCCTAGAATGATACAGACAGAACTAGCTAAGCTAGTTAACATAAGCCAAGATGCTGTGAGTAAGCGCCAGAAAAGGGCTTATTTAGATGAGATTCAAGATCTTGACAGTATATATAGACAAAAAATAGCCCAACTATGATTTTAATATTATTAAAACTTATTCTCGCTCATCTCATAGGCGACTTCTTTTTGCAACCAGTAAATTGGGTTAAGGATAAAGAAAAAAGGAAACTAAAATCGGTTTGGCTATATATACATGTCGCTGTTCATATTGCTTTAATGTTTTTGATTGTTTGGGATTTATCTTATACAGTGCTGATTTTTAGTATTGGTCTTTTACATCTCATTATAGATGGTCTAAAACTAACTCTACAGAAGAAAAAGACAAGACGACTTTTCTTTTTTATAGATCAGTTATTGCATGTTAGTACTATAGCAATATTAGTACCAATATTCGCTAAAAGTGACTTTGAATTTACTCTAAATCTAGATCTTTTATTAATTATATGTATTGCATTTTTAACTAAGCCTACATCCATTTTAATGAAAACTATTTTTTCTAAATGGAACATCTCAAAACTCACCAAAGACAACGAATCTCTTAAAGATGCAGGGAAATATATCGGTGTTTTAGAACGCCTATTAGTCTTTATTTTTATAGTTGTTGGTCATTGGGAAGCTGTAGGGTTTTTAATTACGGCTAAGTCTGTTTTTAGATTTGGCGATTTAACCGCAACTAAGGAGCGTAAACTCACGGAATATATTCTCATTGGAACCTTTCTCAGTTTCGGAATAGCTATAGTGGTAAGTTTAATTTACATAAATCTTAAACCTTATGTATAAAACAACTGAAAACTCTAAAATTGAGATTTCCGAATTAATGTTGCCATCTAACACCAATTTCACTGGTGAAATTTATGGAGGCTACATCTTCGGTTTAATGGATTAAATAGCGTTTGCTTGTACCACAAAACATTCTCGAATCTATTGAGTCACGGCTTCTGTTAATAAGGTTAACCTCTTAAATTCCATTGAGGTTGGTGAGTTGGTTACCATGAAAGCTTCTATTAATTATGTTGGTAAATCACCAATGGCTGCAGGTATGCGTGTAGAATTCGAAAACATAAGACCATGTAAAAAGAAGCATTCTAATTCATCATACTTTTCTATGGTTGCTATTGAAGAATCAAGAAAAACAGTAACTGTCCCTAGTTTAATATTATCAACTAAAATGGATATTAAGCGCTTTATAAAATCTATTATACGACGCGAAAGCGAAGCTAAGAAAAAGGTAAGCTTAAATAGTATTTATAAAAATGTTGATGAACAACTAAAGGACAATCGTATGAAAATAGATTTTAAATATAAAAGCCATTTCTTTTCAGAAACGGCTTTTATATTTTTTACAAACTACTAAATCATTGTTTAATAAATCGCTTAGTCTGCGTAATTTTATTATTAGATACTCTAACCAAATAAACACCACTTTTCCAATTAGACACATTAACAGAAGATTCTAATTGCGTGACTAAACCATTGTAAACACGCTTTCCTAATACATCGAATACTTCTAATTTTATAACACTAGCTGCACTTGGTATTTGTATATTAAGCTTGTTTTTTGCAGGATTTGGTGAAATAATAAATTCATTATTTTGATTTTCAAATTCAGGTGTACTTAAGGACGCTAAGGCAGTAATATTATCCATATGCAACTCAGCATCAGTGATTTCACCTCTCCATGAAGGGCTTGAACTACTCAAAATTCTAAATTCTGATACAGCAGCAAGCGTAGCAGCAATATCAGTGCCAGCAGGACCACCATCATTTCCATCAGAAACAGAAGACATATCAGCTGCAGAAATAGGAATGGTTATTTGATTCCATCCATTTCCGGCAGTAACTAGAATATTTGCGGATGAAGAAAATTTGCCTCCAGGTCCTGTTATTGATATACGTACATTTACATCGCGATTTAATGCTCTTACATCCAAAGAAACAGACTCAACACCTGCTATTGTAAAATTACCTGACCATTGATTCCCTATATTTCTAATAATAAGTCTCGAGCCAGAACCACCAGATATTCCTGTAGTATAATCTCTTAGATAATTATCATCGACACCATCTGGACCATCAGTAGCAACATTTTCTACTGGAGCAGCTGAGACGCCAGACTCTCCCCAATTCTGAGTTGTACCATCTTCGAAATTATCAACTTGATTGAGTACAACTTGAGAATAAGCTATGCCAACAGTAAAAAATGTAATTAATAAAAGTAAAAATCTTTTCATATAACAATATTATTCTTAGCTAAGTTACTAATTATTAGTAAAAACAATCTACTCTTTATCGAAAAGTATGAGATTACTTACTTAAATACATTTTACGTCTCGAGTACAAATCATAGAATTGATCATCTTTTAAGCTATCAATAAATAAGATACTTTCACCAGTACTCTTCATTTCTGGTCCCAATTGCTTATTCACATTCGGGAACTTATTGAAAGAGAAAACAGGTTGTTTAATAGCATAACCTTTTAACTGAGGGTTAAAGTTGAAATCCGTCACCTTTTTCTCTCCTAACATTACTTTAGTTGCAAAATTTACATACGGCTCCTTGTAGGCTTTAGAAATAAAAGGTACTGTACGAGATGCTCTAGGGTTTGCTTCTATGATATATACGATATCTTCTTTTATGGCGAATTGAATATTTATAAGACCAACCGTATTTAATGCTAAAGCTATTGTTTTAGTGTGGTCTTTTATCTGCTGCATCACATATTCACCTAAATTAAAAGGTGGCAAGGTAGCATTACTATCACCAGAGTGAATACCACAAGGCTCTATATGCTCCATAATACCAATAATATAAATATTACCTTCTGCATCACATATCGCATCTGCTTCTGCTTCAATAGCACCATCTAAATAGTGGTCTAGTAATAATTTATTTCCAGGAATAGATTTTAATAAATCAATAACATGGGATTCTAATTCTTGTTTATTAATCACAATTTTCATCCCTTGTCCACCAAGAACATAAGATGGTCTTACTAATATTGGAAAGTCTAAAACATCTGCTATAGCCAAAGCCTCATCTGCAGTTTCTGCGACATCAAATTCTGGATAAGGAATATTGTGCTCTTTCAATATATTTGAAAAGCTTCCTCTGTCTTCAGCCAAATCTAAGGACTGAAAACTAGTTCCCATAATCTTTACACCATAACGCTCTAGTTTTTCTGCAAGTTTTAATGCAGTTTGTCCACCTAACTGAACAATAACACCTTCAGGCTTTTCATGCTGAATAATATCATAGATATGCTCCCAGAAAATAGGTTCGAAATAAAGTTTATCTGCAATATCAAAATCTGTAGATACAGTTTCTGGATTACAGTTAATCATTATAGTTTCATAACCACACTCTGCTGCTGCTAATACACCATGCACACAACAATAATCAAATTCAATACCCTGTCCTATCCTGTTTGGACCAGATCCTAAGACTATAATTTTCTTTTTATCGGTTACCACACTTTCGTTATGAACAGATACTTGTCCATCCGCTGTTTCAACTTCACTCTCGAAGGTTGAATAGTAATAAGGTGTCTGTGCTTTAAATTCGGCAGCACAAGTATCTACTAATTTAAATACTCTATTTATATTAAGCTCACTTCGTTTATTATACACTTCACTCTCTAAACAACCTAGCATGTGTGCTATCTGCCTATCTCCATAACCTTTTTGTTTGGCTTCAAGTAATAACTCACGTTTTATAGTTTCAATTTTGTATGTAGATATTTCTTTTTGGAGTTGAAATAATTCTTCATATTGCTTTAAGAACCACATATCAATTTTAGTGATTTCATGAATACGACTTAAAGGAATTCCTATAGCAATTGCATCGTAAATAACGAATACACGATCCCAACTTGCATACGTTAATTTCTCAATTATAGTATCATAGTCTTTATAGCCTTTTCCATCTGCTCCTAAACCGTTGCGCTTTATTTCTAAAGATTGTGTGGCTTTGTGAAGCGCCTCTTGGAAAGAACGACCAATAGACATCACTTCTCCTACAGATTTCATTTGAAGCCCTAAAGTTCTATCTGAACCTTCAAATTTATCAAAATTCCATCGTGGTATTTTAACCACAACGTAATCTAAGGTTGGTTCAAATAATGCTGATGTTGACTTAGTTATTTGATTATCTAATTCATCTAAAGTATAACCAATAGCCAACTTTGATGCTATTTTAGCAATAGGATAACCAGTAGCTTTACTTGCCAATGCAGACGAGCGTGAAACACGTGGATTAATTTCAATGGCAATAATATCTTCTGCATTATCTGGACTCACAGCAAATTGCACATTACAACCTCCTGCAAAATCTCCAATACTTCGCATCATGTTAATTGCCATATCTCGCATTTTCTGAAATGTCTTATCTGATAAAGTCATTGCAGGAGCCAATGTTATAGAATCACCTGTATGAATTCCCATCGGATCCATATTCTCTATAGTACATATTATAACAACATTGTCGTTTCTATCTCTTAGTAATTCTAACTCATACTCTTTCCAGCCAATTAAAGCCTTATCAATCATTACTTCATGTATTGGCGAAACCTCTAAACCTCTGGTCAACATTTCATCAAAATCTTCTTCTTTATGTACAATCGCAGCTCCATCACCACCTAAAGTAAATGATGCTCTAATTACTAAAGGAAAACCAAATTCTTGTGCAATTTCTTTTCCTTTTAGAAAAGAATTCGCAGTCGCTTGTGGTGCCATGCCTACACCAATCTTTAACATTAACTCTCTAAATTGTTCTCTATCTTCTGTAATATTAATCGCATCAATATCTACACCAATAATATCGACTTTAAAATCTTCCCAAATTCCTTTTTCATCTGCCTCTATACAAAGATTTAAAGCAGTTTGTCCTCCCATTGTTGGTAAAACAGCATCTATTTGTGGATGCTCTTTTAAAATCTTAATTATAGATTTTGTAGTTAATGGCAATAAGTAAACATGATCCGCCATCGTTGGATCTGTCATTATAGTCGCAGGATTAGAGTTAATAAGAATCGTTTCTATTCCGTCTTCTCTTAATGAACGTAAAGCCTGAGAACCTGAATAGTCAAATTCACAGGCTTGACCTATAATAATTGGACCAGAACCGATAAGCAAAATAGATTTGATGTTTTTGTTTTTTGGCATGAGAATTTCTGTTTAGTATTATGCTAAGTAAATTTTGAAAGTTATTTAGCGTTGCAAAAATAGTTATCAATAGGGTTCAAAAAAAGGCGTTACACCTAAGTAACGCCTTTAAAATATTAACAATTGTTAATCATTATTTTTTATGTCTTGATTCTGTAGATACAGACAACTTCTTTCTTCCTTTAGCTCTTCTACGTGCTAAAACCTTTCTTCCGTTAACAGAAGCCATTCTTTCTCTGAAACCGTGCTTATTTCTTCTCTTTCTTTTCGACGGTTGAAACGTTCTTTTTGGCATTGTCTATATATTTAAAATCTGAATAATCTTTTTAATAGTTAAGAGCTATCTCAAAACTGCGTGCAAATATACAACAAGTTTTCACTTTAGCAAGCAGGTAAATAAAATTATTTATATAGAAATATACCTAATTTAATTTTCTGCCAATAAACTCTTTGTTTTAAAACAAAAAATGAAATTAAATTCTTTGTTTTTATTACCTTTGCACACTTCAAAAATACTCATAAACATGTTCAATAAAAATATAAAATTAGCCATTGTTGCCTTAATTATTGCTTACGCAGTATATCAATTCACTGAAGGAGAAATAGGTAATGGAATAATGTACATCTTACTTTCTACCATATTTATTTTCTTGTACTTTAAAAACGAGATGATTTTGTTAGCCTTTCTAAAATTAAGGAAACAAGATTTTACAGGTGCTAAAAAATGGTTAGATAAGATTAAAAATCCTAAAGGTGCTTTAGTAAAAAAACAGCAAGGGTACTTAAATTATTTAAATGGTATTATGGTTTCCCAAACCAACATGAATGAAGCTGAGAAATACTTTAAAAAAGCTATTGAGCTTGGCTTGTCTATGGACCATGATTTAGCTATGGCAAAATTGAATTTAGCTGGAATTGCATTTTCTAAGCGTCGTAAGCCGGAAGCTCAGAAATTATTAGCTGAAGCACAAAAGCTAGACAAACGAGATATGCTTGCAGACCAGATTAAAATGATGAAACAACAAATGAAGAAAGCGGCTATACCAAAACAGCAATATGGTCAGCCAACTTCTTCTAGACAAAATCGCAGAAGCAAACGATAAAGTATCATGTTTTAGAACTAAAAAAAAGACTTAAACATTAAAATTTGTTTAGGTCTTTTTATTTATGAATCATCTAGAACTATTTATAGTAACCCTCTTTAGGAATTTCTATTGTATATAATTTTCTAGATTTATTATTTAAATGCTTCTCTCTTAACCAAGGGTTGTGCAATTTTAATATCTTATAGTTAATCCCTAAACGATTTGCAAACTGAGAAAAATTGGTTACTGCCGAGTCCACTTCTATCTTATAGGTTGGCACAGATTTGTATAAATCGCTCTTATTAAAGTTAAAGCCATATTTATCTGGATGTGATAAAATTTCTTTCAATGCCACAATTCTAAATACATATCTACCTGTTTCCTCACTCAATAACAAATCGTAATAATCACCAACCCTCTGCTCTTTTAATCGTCTCGAAACTCCAGCATTACCAGCATTATATGCCGCTGCAGCAAGTGTCCACGAGCCTAATTCATTTTTAGCCTTTTTTAAATAATCACAAGCCACCTCGGTTGCTTTTTCCAAATTATAGCGTTCATCCACATTAGCATTAACTTCTAATCCATTTTCTCTGCCTGTAGCTTTCATAATTTGCCAAACACCACTTGCTCCTGCTGGTGATTTTGCATTTGTTAATCCACTTTCTATAACAGCTAAGTATTTAAAATCATCCGGAATACCATTCTTTTTTAAAATAGGCTCAATAATTGGAAAATACTTTTTAGCGCGCTTAAACATTAATAAGCCATTAGATTGCCAATATGTATTCACCAAAAGCTCTCTATCCATACGCTCGTAGATGTCTGGGTTTTCAATTGGAACAGCTTCGTTTGCAAAGTTTAAATCCTCTGGCATTTCTAAAGCATAAACATTATAATCATTTATAATAGGTTGTTCTTTACTAATGGTAACATCAGATGGTGCTTTTTGCATTGAGAAGATAAAAAGACCTGATATAAAAACTATTCCTATAGCTGCTAAAATATTTTTAAAGATTTGCATGGCATTCATATTTTTTTTAAATGTAAGTAAACTATTTAACTCTTTCAAATTCAGGACTCTATAAGTTTTGGTAAATTTTCATTGAACCATTTGTATTTATTAATAATCATTATGTGTGTTCCTCCCTTCAGAACAATACAATCTCCTTTAGATGAATACGGAAAGATAATATCCTTATCTCCATTAATATATATAGCATCTGGATGTGGTTCTTCTTGATCCCAACAAACGATTTGCTTAATAGCCCAATCTAAATAAGTTTTATCATTCATTGAGAGGTACTTTTTATACAAATCTACACGCTTCTTAATGGTTTCACCAAAAGCATACTTAGCCAATAAATCTATATTACTAACTAATTGTGTCGGTAGAATTTTATAGGCTTTAGTTACTTTAAGTAGTTTTAAACGTTTAGGCAATTCGTGATGCGATTTTACGCTAGAAACAACAAAAAGCTTTTTAAGCTTTAGAAACTTGCTCATTTCTTGCACTAAAATACCTCCAAAAGAAACACCTAATAGTACTATATCGTCATACTCAATGAATTTGCACATTCGTTGCGCATACTCCGACAAAGTTTCATTTTTACTAGGTATTTGCCATTCTAGCCAATGGATTTTATAATGAGATTCTGGCAACTTAATATGTTCAAAGATGGTAGGATTTGCAGCCATACCAGGCATTAAATATATGTGTGTAAAATTTGGGTTCATCTATTTCATTGCATTTATTAAAATCAGAATTATTCTAACATAAAAGATAGTACTTTAATTCCTTACTTTATAAGGGTTTAACAATCTAAACTTAGGAATTCATTCTATTTTTTGTACCTTTGCACTGCAAAACTATATAAAATATAGTATCTACACGCCAACCGTTAATTTTTAAATAAAGAAATTATGACAGAAACTGCTCAATTGATTGACAATGATTTTTTACGTCAATTTGAATTAAAGGTTGAAAATGAGATGGCTATTATAGAATATTCTTTACAAGAACGAAAGATATTCTTAACCAAAATGATTATTCCAGATGCTATAAGGACGGACGAGTTTGAATTAGAGTTTATTGATTTAGTATTTACCAATATTAAAGAACGTAATATTAGTGTAGTACCTACAAGCCCTGAAATCGCAAAATTTGTAAGAAGAAACAGAAAATATAAGCGCATGCTACCAGTTGGCATTCGTATATAGGTTGAAAGACTTCTAAATAAAAAACCCGAAACTTAAAAAATTTCGGGTTTTTTATTGTCTTACACTTAAATTTATAGCTTGGTAAAAACTAAGGTTAAATCTTGCTCTACTAAAACTTCGAACTCATCATCTTCAACATAATAACCATCTGGTATTACAAATGATAGGGTATTACCATTTAAAGTGGCAACTATAACCTCCTCATAAACTTGACCATCTTCCTCATAAGTTTCAGTTATAGTCACTGTATTTCCGCTTACAGTATAAGCAGCAGGTGAGTTTTCAATTTCTTGCTCACATTCAATGGTATAAGTTCCTTCTGTAGATCCACCAACTGTAGCCTCAAAATATATATCAGCATAAGATGTTGACATGTATGTCGCTGTATTATTTGCAAAAACTATGGTTTCATTATTGTAACAATCCATTTCATCTAATAAATTAGAACTCGCTGTTCCATCATTATTTAAGTCATATGATTCACCAACATTCCATGCAGTAAGTTTCCATGTGCCGTCGACTTGTGTTGGATTGTCATTATTATCGCTAGAACAAGAGGTTGCAACTATTAAAAATGTAAAGGCTAATAAGTTTAAAAAAAGTTTTCTCATGATTTGAATTAATTTAATTGATTGAGAAACAAAGATAGTGTAAGAAATAGATTATACAATTTCTTTTAGTTTAGATTTCTTAAGAAAATCAAACCTTACCATACCATCTTCATCAATTTCAGTCAAAATGACTTTATGAAGTGTATTCACTAATTCAGGATTCCATGGTGATTTTACTTTAACGTAGTTTTCTGTAAACCCGTGAATATAACCTTCCTTATTTTCACCTTCAAACAATACAGTACGTTTGGTATTTAATTGGTTTTCATAAAATGCTCGTCGCAATTTAGCAGATAAACCTCTCAACATTTTACTACGCTTGGCTCTTACATTATTTGGCACTACTCCTTCCATTGCAGTTGCCTCCGTATTATCACGCTCAGAGTAGGCGAATACGTGTAAATATGATATATCTAGCGAATTTAAGAAGTTATAAGTCTCCAGAAAATGTTCATCTGTTTCTCCCGGAAAACCAACAATAACATCCACACCAATACAAGCATGTGGCATTACCTCTTTTATTTTTGAAACACGATCTACATACAACTCTCGCATATAACGTCGTTTCATATTTTTTAAGACCTCATTGCTTCCACTTTGTAATGGTACATGAAAATGAGGCACAAAAGTTCTAGATCTTGAAACCAAATCGATAGTTTCATTCTTCAATAAATTCGGTTCTATTGAAGAGATTCTTAAACGTTCAATACCTTCAACCTTATCAAGTTCTGTAACTAAGTCTAAAAAGGTATGCTCGTGTTTTTTGTTACCAAATTCCCCTTTACCATAATCACCAATATTAACACCGGTTAATACAATTTCCTTAATATTCTGTGCAGAAATTTCTTTTGCATTCTTTATCACATTATCCATGGTATCACTTCGAGAAATACCTCTAGCAAGCGGAATTGTACAATAGGTACATTTATAATCGCAACCATCTTGTACTTTTAAAAACGCTCTGGTTCTATCTCCTATAGAATAACTACCTACATAGAAATCTGCATCTTTAATTTCGCAGCTATGTACTTCTCCGAAGTCATTTTTAGTTAAGTCATTTAGGTAATCTGTTATTTTGAATTTTTCTGTAGCACCCAAAACTAAATCTACTCCATTAACATCTGCAAGTTCTTCTGGTTTTAATTGAGCGTAACAACCAATTGCAACAACAAAAGCCTCAGAATTAACCTTTTGAGCTTGCTTTACAATGGTTTTAAAGCGCTTGTCTGCATTCTCAGTAACAGAACAAGTATTAATTACATAAATATCTGCATGCTCTTTAAAATCTACACGATCAAAACCTTCATCCTTAAAACTTCTTGCAATCGTAGATGTTTCAGAATAGTTGAGTTTACAACCTAATGTGTAAAATGCGACTTTTTTGTTCTCCATGTTTTGTCATCCCTAACTTGTTTCAGGATCTTTTTAAAATTACCTTTACCTCTAATATTTAAAAGCTAAAGTCTCTTATAATTTTGTGGCTGCAAATTTACAACATATTAGTTATATGCTAAAACTCATTAAATTCTCATTTAAGAAGCTACTAAGTTATTTATTAATTTTTATTGGATTGTCTTGTGCTTCTAAAGAGAACTCTAATAAAGACCATCTCGTTTTTAGATATAACGAACACAAAAATATTGGCTCATTAGATCCTGCATTTTCTAAAGACTTGGCAGACATTTGGGCTACACACCAGTTGTTTAATGGTTTGGTGCAAATGGATGACAAACTAAATGTAAAACCTTGTATTGCTAAAAACTGGACAGTTAGTGATAGCGCAACTACTTATACGTTCAATCTTAGAAAAGAGGTGTTTTTTCATAAGGATAAATTATTCGGAAACGATTCTACCAGAACAGTAAAATCTTCAGATTTTGAATATAGTTTTAATAGATTGAAAGATAAATCAATCGCTTCACCAGGTAGTTGGGTTTTAAACAAAGTTGAAAGCTTTAAAGCTTTAAATGAATATACATTTCAAATTAAATTAAAGCAACCATTTCCTGCTTTCTTGGGTTTGTTAACAATGAAATATTGTTCTGTTGTACCTAAAGAAATTGTTGAATACTATGGTAATGATTTTAGATCACATCCAATTGGTACAGGTCCTTTTAAATTTAAACGCTGGGAAGAAAATATAAAACTGGTTTTTAGAAGGCATAACAACTATTTTGAAACTGATAAAGATGGTAACTCATTACCATATCTCGAAGCCGTTTCTGTAACCTTCTTACCAGATAAACAAAGTGAATTTCTTCAATTTGCGCAAGGGAATATTGATTTTATATCTGGCTTAGATGGTTCTTATAAAGATGAAATTTTAACTTCTGACGGGAAATTACGTCAGCTTTATTTAGAGGATGTAAATATGATACGTGGACCATATTTAAACACCGAATACTTAGCGTTTTTTATGGAAACTAATGTTAATGAAATTCAAGCTATAAAAATTAGAAAAGCTATAAATATTGGTTTTGACAGGAGTAAAATGATGACCTATTTACGAAATGGTATTGGCATACCTGCAAATGGTGGATTTATACCCAAAGGCTTGCCTGGTTTTGATGATTCTATTGGCTTTTCTTATCAACCAGAACTAGCAAAACAACTTGTATCTGAGTTTAAATCTGAAACTGGAAATGAGAATCCGGAAGTTACCCTAACGACCACTAGCAACTACCTTAGCTTTTGTGAATTTATTCAACGCGAACTACAAAAGACAGGATTAAATGTCAATGTAGATGTCATACCTCCATCGAGTTTAAAAGATGCCAAAGCCAATGGTCAACTCGATTTTTTTAGAGCCAGTTGGGTTGCTGATTATCCTGATGCAGAAAATTATTTATCGCTATACTATAGTAAGAATTTTGCACCAAATGGCCCAAATTATACGCATTTTAGAAGTGAAGAATTCGATAATATGTATGATGCAGCATATTTAGAAACCAATCCAAATTTACGCGCTCAACTTTATACCAAAATGGATTCTCTTGTAATGGCTTCAGCACCTATTGTTCCTCTATTCTACGATGAAGTCGTTCGGTTTACAAGAAAAACTGTGAATGGTCTAGGCATTAATGCCACTAACCTATTAGAACTAAAATCGGTTTATAAAAATTAGAACTTAGAAAAGTAATACAGATCATCACCACCTTCACCTTTTAAGCGTCTAGACGATAAATAACCTGTGGTTAAATCATCATTTAAGAAAAATGAAAAATCATCTCCTCTACTATTAATAGGTTGCTCTAACGATACTGGTATTTGTTCTGAATCTGTAGATTTTAAATCGTAGCTATAAATATCTAAACCACCTTTTCCTCCTCGTCTATCTGAAGTAAAATAAAGTTTATTATCTGCACTAACAAATGGAAAAATCTCAGTACGAGATGAATTTATAGTTTCATTTAACTTCGTGATTTCACCGTAGGTTTTATGGTTAGAAACAGAAACTTTATATAAATCTGATTTCCCTTTTGTTCCTCTTACATCTGCAATAAAATAAAGTGTTGAACCATCTGGGCTCAATGCAGGATGCGCAAAATTATGATCTGGATCACAGAATGGTAATGACATAAAATTAGTCCATCCTTTACCTTCAATATATTCAGCTCGTTTAATTTGAAGATTATAGGTTTCTATTCCTTTTAATTTGTTGCTTCCTTTATCAATATTATTCGTTGTAAAATACATGTACTTTCCATCTTTAGAAAAAGTAGCCGCAGACATGTTAAAACGGCCTAATTCAGTTTTAACAATTGGCTTTGCATCTTTTATTTCACCATCATCATTTACTAAAGCTTCGTACATGGTATAAATAAAACCATCGTACTTATCTCTAAGTGCACGACCTCTTTTAGAAGTTAGGTTATGGCTAAAATAAACTTTATCACCTACAACACGAGCAGCAAAGTGATCGAGTTTTGTATTAATCTCAAGTTTTTTTATCTCAACAACTTTGTTTTGAGAAAATCCATAAGTTAAGATGAATACAAAAAGTAGTGTTAACTTGGTTTTAAACATAACTCTATTCTCTTCTATACTGTTTTGTTTCTTCAAATGTATGCACTAAAATAGCTTTGTCTTTTTCAGTGAATTCTTCTTTGCGTCTTGCCATTACAACCTCAGCAACTTCGAATGCTTTATTGGTTTTATACGTTACAAATCCTTTGTTTCCTCCCCAAGAAAAACTTGGAACAAAGTTTCTAGGAAAACCACTTCCAAAGATATTAGCACTTACACCAACTACTGTACCAGTATTAAACATAGTATTTATTCCACATTTACTATGGTCTCCCATCATTAATCCACAAAATTGCAATCCTGTTTTAGTAAAGCCTTCGGTTTTATAGTCCCAAAGTCTAACTTCAGCATAGTTATTTTTGAGGTTACTATTATTAGTATCTGCACCAAGGTTACACCATTCACCTATGACTGAATTTCCTAAAAAGCCATCGTGTCCTTTATTAGAAAAACCAAAAATTACAGAGTTATTAACCTCACCTCCTACTTTACTATGTGGCCCAATTGTAGTTGGACCATAAATTTTACTTGCTAATTTTAAAGTTGAATTATTACACAAAGCAAAAGGACCTCTAACAATAGAACCCTCCATAACTTCTGCATCTCTGCCAATATAAATTGGCCCTAAACTTGCATTTAATGTCGCAAAATTTAATGTTGCCCCTTTTTCTATAAAAATGTTTTCAGAATTTATAGTATTAACCGAAGTAGGTATTGGTTGTGATTGCTTATCTTTTGTTATTAAATTGAAGTCTTCAATTATTGCCTCTCCATTCTTAGAAAAAATATCCCAAGTATGTTCAATTGTTAAAATATCTCCTGTAAACTCAACAGCTTCAAACGTCGAAAAGTCTTTTACTTCCTCTCCTTCCTTAGCAAAAAAGGCTATAACATCTTCACCTTTAAACAAAGCCTGATTGTGCTTTAAATTCTTTATAAACTCACTGACTTCAATATTTGGTAAGAATGATGCATTAATCATAATGTTTTCTTCCATCTCCACCATAGGAAACTTATCTGCCAAATAATCTTCTGTTACGGTTGTTGTAGTATATTCTAAATAAGATTCCCATTTCTGACGAATAGTCAGAATCCCTACTCTAATATCTGCAACTGGTCTTGTAAATGTAAATGGTAAGAGGTTATTACGATATGGACCATCAAATAATATATAATTCATGAGAATGTTAAATTTAGAATAATATCAAAAGTAGCTTAATTGTATAAAACAAAAAAGCCTTTCTGTTGACAGAAAGGCTTTTAACGTTTATAGGTAAGCTATGCTTATTTCTTAAACTTAGCGTATTTGCTTTTGAACTTGTCAATACGACCTGCTGTATCTACTAATTTAGATTTACCAGTATAGTAAGGGTGTGATGTTCTAGAAATTTCCAATTTTACTAATGGATATTCAACACCATCAACTTCAATAGTTTCACTTGTATCTGCTGTAGATTTAGTTAAAAACACATCTTCGTTAGACATATCTTTAAACGCTACTAATCTATAATTTTCTGGATGTATTCCTGCTTTCATCACTAAATGCTTTAAATAAATTCGATTTTTTCGAGGTGCAAATTTAAGTATTTTTTATAAATGTACAATCTTTTTAATACTTTTTATTTTCATAATTTCTGTAACATTTATCTATCTTTGAATACTTACTAATCAATTAACTATAAAACTAAATTTATTATGGAACACAAAACACCTTCAATTAAACCAATTGCATATACTTATGGTTTATATTCAGCTCTACTTAGTATTACAGGCTTAATAATTATGTATGTTGCTAATATGGATAAAAACTGGACTTTATCTATAATAAGCTTAGTAATAAGTGTTCTGATTTTTGTTTATGGTATTAAAGCTTTTAAAAATGCTAATGCCAATGTGTTATCAATCGGACAAGCAATAAAAGTTGGATTAGCAATTGCAGTAATAGCAGGTGTAATAACAGCAATATATTCTTATGTTCACTATGAGTTTGTATATCCTGAATTTATTGAAATGCAAAGAGAGACTGCTTATAATCAAATGATGGAGAGTAATCCAAACATGACCGAGGAACAGGTTGACCAAGCAATGGGAATAAGTAATATTTTTATGAACTCAACTTTCTTTAGTTTGTCTTCTATTTTAGGATCATTAATTTTTGGATTGATTGTATCATTAATAGCAGGATTAATTATGAGAAGTGATCACTAAAACCCTTAAATAATTTCTGTATTTTTGAAGTCTATAAATAGATAACAACAATATGAATATATCAGTAGTTATACCACTACTTAACGAAGAAGACTCTTTAAAAGAATTACACAATTGGATTGTATCAGTGATGCAATCCAATTCTTTTTCTTACGAAATTCTATTTATAGACGATGGTAGTACTGATAATTCATGGAAAGTTATTACACAGCTTTCTTTGGCTAATTCTAATGTAAAAGGTATTCGGTTTCTAAAAAACTTCGGAAAATCTCAAGCACTTCATGCTGGTTTTGCAAAAGCAGAAGGTGATGTAATTATTACTATGGATGCCGATTTGCAAGACAATCCTGAAGAAATCCTAGAACTCTATAAAATGATAATGAGTGAAGGTTACGATTTAGTTTCTGGTTGGAAAAAGAAACGTTACGATTCTGTAATATCCAAGAATTTACCTTCTAAACTATTTAATTGGGCTGCAAGACGGACTTCTGGCGTAAAACTCAATGATTTTAACTGTGGACTAAAAGCCTATAGTAATACTGTTGTAAAACATATTGATGTCTATGGAGAAATGCATCGCTATATTCCTGTTTTAGCCAAAAATGCTGGCTTTACAAATATTGGTGAAAAAGTAGTACAACACCAAGCACGTAAATATGGAAAAACCAAATTTGGGATGAATCGTTTTATAAACGGTTTCTTAGATCTAATTACTATTTGGTTTATTACGCGTTTTGGAAGACGACCAATGCATTTGTTTGGATCACTTGGTGTTATTATGTTTATAATAGGTCTTGGTTTTGCATTTTATTTAGGTTTAGATAAATTGTTTTTCAATCCTACAGGAAGATTAATTACTGAGAGACCGCAATTTTACTTAGCTCTATCAACAATGATTATTGGCTCGCAATTTTTTATTGCAGGTTTTTTAGGAGAACTTATTTTACGTTCTAAACGTCAGCAACAACGTTATAATATCAAAGAAGAATTTTGATTCCTCATTATTGATACTAATTTAAAAGACTGTTACAATTAGTAACATTCTAAATGTTTACTTTTGTTGCATCATAACTTCTACAAATGATTTATATTAAACCTGAAATTTTAGAACGTGTTAATGCGTGGTTAACTCCAGCTTTTGATGAAGACACTCAAAACCAAATAAAACACCTCATAGCATCAAACCCTAAAGGTTTAGAAGAAAGTTTTTATAAAAACTTAGAGTTTGGTACTGGTGGAATGAGAGGCGTAATGGGACTTGGTACCAACCGAATTAATAAATATACTTTAGGTAAAAACACACAAGGCATAAGTAATTATTTAAAAAAATCTTTTCCGAATGAAGATTTAAAAGTCGCAATTGCTTATGATTGCAGACACAATAGTAAGATTTTCGGAAAGGTTGTTGCTGACGTTTTTTCTGCCAACGGAATTAAGGTTTATTTGTTTGAAGACTTACGACCAACACCAGAATTATCATTCGCTCTTAAACATTTAGGTTGTCATTGTGGTATTGTATTAACTGCTTCACACAATCCACCAGAATATAATGGCTACAAAGTCTATTGGCAAGATGGCGGACAATTAGTACCACCACAAGATGGAGAAATTATTGCCGAAATAGACCGACTAGACTATTCTGAAATTAAATTTAACGCTAACAACGATTTAATTCAATATATAGGAAGTGATGTTGACAATATATTCATTGATAATTCTATAAAAAACGGAAGTTTTGAAACTTCAAAAGAAGCGAAAGAGAACTTAAACATTGTCTTTACATCATTACACGGTACATCGATTACAGCCATTCCAGAAACTTTAAAACGAGCAGGATATACTCACGTAAATATTGTTGAAGAACAACGCGAACCTAATGGCGATTTCCCAACTGTAGTATCACCAAACCCTGAAGAACCAGAAGCATTAAAAATGGCAATAGCACTTGCCCAAAAAGTTGATGGCGATATTGTTATTGGTACAGATCCAGATTGTGATCGCTTAGGTGTTGTAGCCCGTAATTTAGAAAATGAATTAGTCATTCTCAACGGCAACCAAACCATGGTTTTAATGACAAACTTTCTACTTAAACAATGGGAAATTTCTGGCAAAATAAATAATAATCAATTTGTAGCTTCTACAATTGTTTCTACACCTATGATGTCTGTTTTGGCAAATGCCTATAATGTAGAATGCAAAATAGGCCTAACAGGTTTTAAATGGATTGCTAAAATGATAAAAGATTTCTCTACTATGGATTTTATTGGTGGCGGAGAAGAAAGTTTTGGCTTTATGGTTGGTGATTTTGTCCGTGATAAAGATGCTGTAACCTCTACACTTTTGGCCTGTGAAATTGCTGCTCAAGCTAAAGTTAAAGGCAAAACCATGTATGAAGAATTAATAGATTTGTACGTTGAACATGGATTTTTTAAAGAACGTTTAGTCTCTATAACTAAAAAAGGAATTGAAGGTGCACAAAAAATTAATCAAATGATGATTGATGCCAGAAAAAATCCTTTAAAAGAACTTAATGGTTCTAAAGTGATACTAATTGAAGATTATCAATTATCAATTTCAAAAAATCTTCAAACGCGTCAAGAAACCACAATAGATATTCCTAAATCTAATGTATTGATATACTATACAGAAGATGGCAGTAAAATAGCATTAAGACCTAGTGGTACTGAACCTAAAATTAAGTTTTATATCAGTGTAAATACCACACTGAAAAAAGCATCGGATTTTCTTGATACTGAAAAGAATTTAGAAGAAAAATTAGATGCCATTATTAAAGACATGAAACTAGCCTAACACAATACATGAACTACTTAAAAAAAATACTCGTATATGCACTACCTTATAAGCGCTATGCGATTTTAAATATTATCTTTAATATACTGTATGCCTTGTTTGGTGCACTCTCTTTTGTGGTACTCATGCCAATGCTTAATATTCTTTTTGGTGAAAATCATGATGTTATTACTGAAAAACCTGTTTTAAATGGCTTAAACAATATAGGCGGTTATCTAAAAGACTCGTTAACTTACAGTATACAAACATTTGCGGAAAATGATCAATTAAAGGCCTTGACCTTTATTATTATTTTAGTTATTGTGGTGTTTCTACTTAAAAACATATTTAACTATATGGCCTTATATTTTGGAACCTTCCTACGGAATGGCATTCTAAAAGATCTAAGAGACACCTTATATACTAAAACAGTAAACTTACCAATTAGTTTCTTTTCTGAAAAGAGAAAAGGTGATATTATGTCGCGTATTGCCAGTGATGTTAATGAGGTTCAAAATTCATTTTTATCTGTTTTAGAAATTATTGTAAGGGAGCCTCTAAGTGTAATCTTCTCAATTGCCATTATGCTCACAATTAGTGTAAAACTGACACTTTTTGTTTTTGTTTTTATTCCAACTGCTGGATATATTATTTCTGTTATTGCAAAACGACTAAGGCAGCAATCAGCTGATGTTCAAAAAGAACAAGGGATTTTTCTATCCATTTTAGAGGAAACACTTAATGGTTTAAAAATCATTAAAGGTTTCAACGCTCAATCTTTATTTAATTCAAAGTTTACAGATTCTACAAAACGCTTTTTTAATTTTTCGAATAAAATGATGAATCGTCAAAATATTGCAACACCACTAAGTGAATTTTTAGGTATTGTAACCATTGCCTTCTTATTATGGTTTGGAGGTAGAATGGTTTTGATTGATAAATCGTTGTTAGCGTCTTCTTTTATAGCTTTTATGGGACTAGCATATAATATTCTAACACCTATTAAAGCATTAAGCAAAGCCAATAACAATGTAAAACGAGGTAATGCCGCTGCCGAACGTGTCTTAGAAATAATTGAAACCACAAATCCTTTAGAAGATATTCCCAATGCCATATCAAAAACCAATTTTAAGACATCAATAGATATTAATAGTATTTCATTTAAATATGAAGATGATTTAGTTCTTAAAAACTTCTCATTAAAGGTCCTTAAAGGAAAAAGTGTTGCTTTGGTTGGCCAATCTGGAAGTGGTAAAAGTACCATCGCGAATTTAGTAACACGCTTCTATGATGTTAATGATGGTAGCATTACCTTAGATGGAGACAATATTAAATCACTCACTAAACACTCATTACGTAATTTAATGGGATTGGTTACTCAAGATTCAATACTTTTCAATGATAGCATTAAAAATAATATTCTTTTAGGTAAAGAAAATGCAACAGACAAAGAGATAATAGATGCACTAAAAATTGCAAATGCTTGGGAATTTGTAAAGGATTTACCAAGAGAAATTGAAACCAATATTGGAGATTCTGGTAATAAATTATCTGGCGGACAAAAACAACGTTTAAGCATCGCAAGGGCTGTACTTAAGAATCCACCAATCATGATTTTAGACGAGGCAACTTCTGCTTTAGATACAGAAAGTGAACGCTTAGTACAAGAAGCATTAGAGAACATGATGAAAAACCGAACCTCTATTATTATTGCCCATCGACTTTCAACAATCCAGAATGCAGACTTAATTGTTGTAATGCAAAAAGGTGAAATTGCGGAGCAAGGCACACATGCAGAACTTATCTTAAAAAACGGTGTTTACAAAAAATTGGTAGATATGCAGAGTTTCGAATAAATATAAATAAACTAAATACTATAAAATCAAAAAGGATGAACCGTAAGGCACATCCTTTTCTTTTTGTTACCAGATTTGGGGAAACTGATAACGAGTAATAGGTTAAGCTGAAGCAAACATAAAATAAAAACTAGTATAAACCTAAAAAAAATGCTTTTTATCGAATTTATTTGCCCTTAATCGTATTTATTAATTATAACTATCTGATTATCAATATTCGATTTAAAAATAAAATTTAAAAGTTTTAGTAATTAAACTTTTAGTAATTTGAAGAGTCTTAATACTAAATGTTTTTTTGATAAACGAAAAAGAATTTATAACGCGCTTACAAGACCCCTTGTATAAAGAAGCTGCTTTTAGAGAGCTATTACAACTCTATAAAGAGCGTCTGTATTGGCATATACGAAAAATTGTAATCTCACATGATGATGCAGATGACGTACTGCAAAATACCTTTATAAAAGTATATCGCAGTATTGATAAGTTTAAAGGAGATAGTAAATTGTTTTCTTGGATGTACCGTATCGCAACTAATGAATCTATTACACATATCAATAAAAACGCGAAGCTCCTTCAAATTACAAATGAAGAGCATAAAGAAAATGCTATTAATAACCTAACAGCTGACGTATATTTTGAAGGTGATGAAATTCAATTAAAATTACAAAAAGCTATAGCTACATTGCCTCAAAAACAACAATTGGTATTTAATATGAAATATTTTGAAGATTTAAAATATAAAGATATGTCTGAAATTTTAGAGACAAGTGAAGGTGCTTTAAAAGCATCCTATCATATAGCAGCAAAAAAAATAGAAGCCATTTTAAGATCAGATTAAACTATTTTGTTAATATAAAGTCATAGAAATAGAAAATAAAGCAGATTTACACTTTCGTGGAAACTAAAAATGAAAAAAGATAAATCACATAACATTAAGCCCCTTGGTTTTAAAACACCAAACCAATACTTTGAGTCTTTCGAATACAAACTCTTTAAACGTTTAAATAAAACGGAATCTATTGAGGATATTGAAACTACAGGTTATTCTGTACCTAATGATTATTTTAATTCCGTTGAAGGTACCATTTTAGGTAAGTTGAATACTGAAGACAAACCAGTTATTAGCTTACAATCTAGAAAGACGTTCTATTATATTGCTGGTATTGCAGCTTCTATAGTATTGCTAATCGCTATTTTTACTAATACTGAAAAAACTGAGGATATAATTTCTGTAGAAATGGTTGAAGCCTATTTAGAAAACAGAGATTTAAGCAGTTACGAAATAGCACAATTATTATCTGACACAAATCTATTGGAAGACGATTTTACAATTATAAACACTCCCTATGAAGAAGGTAATTTAGAATCGTATCTTTTAGACAACTCAGATATTGAAACCATATTTGAATATTAAAGACAATACAATGAAGAAATTAATTCCAATACTCGTTTTACTAATTAGCTTTTCTGGATTTGCACAACGTGGAGCAAAAATGAATGAGCGTATAAAGGCTCAAAAAACGGCTTTCATTACCGAAAGACTTAGTTTAACTGCCGATGAAGCAGAAAAATTTTGGCCAATATATAACGAAATAGAAACTAAAAAAAAAGCGCTTCGAAAAAAATCAACTTTAAAAAGAAAAGAAAAACATCCTGATGAATTAACCGAAAAAGAAACAAAAGTTCTATTAGATGAAATGCTAGATATAGAAGATCAGAAACACAAGCTTAATAGAGATTTAGTATCTAAATTATCAAATATTATATCAAGTAAAAAAATTATAGCTTTAATGAGAGCTGAGCGTGAGTTTGATAGAAGACTTTTAAAGCACTTAAGAGAAATACATGAAAAACGCGGAAAGAAAGACTAATACTGGCAGTATCCTATAAACCGCAATTATTTGTTATGCTGTACTTGTTATTATTAGCTTTTTTGCTTATTATCTAAAAGTCAGTTTGCCTATACGTCCTTTACCAGCTGCATAAGCTACAGAATCATTTAAAAATCGAATGGTATAAAAACTTTCGTCACTTAGATGCTTCCAAGAGTCTCCAGAATCGTTACTATAGTCAATACCTTTAAAACCGACAGTAACTAATTCTTTACCGTTACTATTTGGTATATACTGCACACAGCTTCTATAACCAGGTTTTTTGCCATTAGCAACCACTTGCCAAGTTTTGCCACCATCATTAGTTCTAATTTTATTGTTTAAAGTATCATTAGGTTTGGTATAATCACCACCAATAGCAAAACCATTATTTTCATCGTAAAAGTCTAAAGAATACATTCCTGTGGTTTCTTTTCCTTGTATAATTGGAGTCTTATAAACTTCCCATGTGTTTCCTTTATCTGGTGAAAATAGTATTCGGCTAGCTTTGCCACCTGTGGCAACCCAAGTATAGTCTCCAACAATTGCGATATTAGTATCACTTGCTGCAAAAGCAGCTTCACCTTCTTTCGCTTTTGGCAAATCATCACAAGATAGTTTTGTCCAAGTGTTTCCTCCATCTCTGGTGATAATAATGCTCATACAATCTTCTGTTGGGTCACCAATGGCTATACCTTCTTGGTTGTTCCAAAAATCCATGGAATCGTAGAAGGCCTTTGGGTGGTTTTCTTGGTAGACTAATTTGATTGAGTCAATATCAATTTTATACAAAAGAGCTGGTGAACTTATGCTCAAAACAAAACCTGTTTTATTATTAGGAGTTGCCAACGAACGAAAATTAAGATTAGTGGAATCTAATTTAATCTGTTTCCTTACTCCAATTTTCTCTGTATCACCGTAAAACAAATTCCCTCCTATCTTACCATTAGGCGCAGCAAAACTAAATGCTTCTTTATTATCAATTTCAATGGCTCTAACATTCAAAAGAGAATCTTGAAACAACGTTTCAATTTCAACTTTAGAAATATTTCTAGTTTTCAAAGGTTCTTCAGATTTACAAGAATTTAAACCAATAAAAAACAAACAACAGATTAATAACCTCATCAAACTAATTTTCTATAAAAATAGAAAAGCTCCGTGATATAACAACAAAGCTTTTATAATAAATAATCTCAATCGATCTAATCAATTTCTTTCTATTTTTAAAAAACAATAACGTCATCAGAATACTAAAAAAAAGGGCTAATAAAATTACTATGGTATCATTTCCTATACTAGATTCTGCATCAACAGAAGAATTAATTTTAAATGACGTCTTCTCAGTTGTTGTAACAAATTCCACAGGCTCTATATTTATTTCAACCTCGTGATAGTTCTTTTGATTATCATATATGTTAAACATTACTGTGTTTGTAATAGTGTCAAAATTATTACCAGCAAATACAAACACAAAGTTGTTTTGATGCGAATGACCTTGCTCAACTACTTCTTTAACAGATACAAGCGACAAAAGCACATTGCTATTGCCAACACTAAAATTGGTGTCTATGTATTTAAAAAATGCAGTTTCAAAATCTGTTTTATTTTTTGAATATTCCAGCTCCGGAAAATGTTTCTAATATCGCATTTCTTATACTCCAAGGAAATTCTGCTTGTACCTCAATTACATTGCCTTTTTGTTGAATTTTGAAAAAAGCTTTATTAGCATCATGTGCAAAACCACAAGTACTATATAAGCACAAAATCATTAAGGCATAACAAAACCCTTTCATATTCCATTCCTATTTTAAAATCTTGAGAAGGCGTTCCTCTAAAGAATCTTGGAATACTAGGAAAATCATCTGTAATTACATAATAATAATAATAATAGGTACCTGCAGGATATTCTGTAGTGACTCCTGTTCTGCCATTAGCTTCATCTAAAGTACCTAAGTCAAAAATATATTTGTAATCATTAGAATACACTCCGTCATGCATTCCACAAGGTGCAGTAACTCCATCTCCACCTCTAGATCCAGATTTTAATTGGTAACTAGAAGACATTGCCACTACTGAAGAATTACTATCTGATGCGTCTGAATAAGCATATTTGTAATATACAGGGAATCCATGGTGTGCAAAACCAACATGTACCAAATCTTCTCCTTCATCAAATCCTTCAATAACAGATGTTGGTGCTCCATGATAATGATAAGCTCCTGTTGGCTGAACATGTGCATTATTAAAATCTAAACCCAAATCAATGATATCTTGAAAAGCCTCAACACGATAATTCTCACCTGTCTCACACTCTACAACCTCAGCTGTTCCTGGTTCAAATTTCACTCCATTTAAAGCAACACCTGGTTCTCTAACCCATTGTGGTATTCCAGTATATTTTGGATTTACAGTAAATGTATAGATTCTATTTTGTGCAGAAATTGTATTTGGATTTCCTTTTCTTGGAAACTCTCCTGTTTTGTGATTTGACAACGAACTTGTAATCATAATACGCTTATCACCCATAATTTTAACCTCGGTTTTTGTTCCGTAAGTCTTGTCTTCTATGGAGAAATTGTCAAAGTAAGACTCTTGTTTATCTTCACTTTTATAATGGTGAGCAAAATCTCCCTTTTTATACCCTTTTCTTAAGTTTTGCTCCTTACAACCAATAAACACAATACATATAGCAACAATAAATATCTCATTTTTAACAAATTAAAGGCATTAAAATTAAATTTAGCAACATTATGAGTTATGACTGTGAAATATATAAATGGTTTAATTGACCATTAAATTACTATTATAATAATTAATTAATCTTACCTTTGCACGCTTATATTTTTTTTTTGAAATGCGACTACACAGAAACCTATGCTTTGCCGTTATTGACGGTTTACACCTCATTTTTAATGAAGGTGAATATGCTGACAAAGTTATTCAACAATTACTAAAACGCGATAAACGTTGGGGAAGTCGCGACCGAGGTTTTGTCGCAGAAACCGTTTATAGCATTGTGCGATATCAACGACTCTATGCAGAAATAGCAGACGTAAAAGCCCCTTATCACAGAGATAATCTTTGGAGAATTTTTGCTGTTTGGGCAACGCTAAAAGGTATTAAATTGCCAGATTGGAAATACTTCACAGATACACCTTCTCGTAAAATAAAAGGACGTTTTGATGAGCTTTCTAAAATTAGAAAGTACAAAGAGTCTATTCCAGATTGGATTGATGACTTAGGGGTAAAAGAATTGGGTGAGGCTGAGTGGACTAAGGAAATAGCAATGCAGAATGAACAAGCCGATGTTATTCTTAGAGTAAACACCATAAAAACGAACAAAAAAGATTTACAACTTAAGTTACAATCCGAAGAAATTGAGACTGAGTTTTTACCCAATCATCCTTCTGCTTTAAAGTTAGTAGAACGTGCTAATGTATTTAAAACCGAAGCATTTAAAAATGGTTGGTTCGAGGTACAAGACGCATCTTCTCAACTGGTTGCAGATTTTTTAGATGTAAAACCAGGCATGAAAGTTGTAGATGTTTGTGCAGGTGCAGGTGGTAAAACCTTGCATTTAGCATCGCTTATGGAAAACAAAGGTCAGATCATTGCTATGGATATTTACGAAAGTAAATTGAAAAAACTCAAAATTAGAGCACGCAGAAATGGTGTACACAATATTGAGATGAAAGTTATAGATTCTACCAAGCCTATAAAAAAGTTGTATGGCAAAGCAGACCGCTTATTAATTGATGCTCCTTGCTCTGGCCTTGGTGTTTTAAGACGAAATCCTGATGCCAAGTGGAAACTGCAACCAGAGTTTATTGAGAGCATAAAGCAAACACAATTAGAAGTTTTAGAACAATACTCTAAAATGGTGAAATCTAGTGGAAAAATGGTATATGCAACCTGTTCTATTTTACCGTCTGAAAATCAAAAACAAATAGAAAAATTCTTAACTTCAGAAACAGGAAAAGATTTCACACTTGTTAAAGACAAAAAAATATTAGCCTATAAATCTGGTTTTGATGGATTTTACATGGCGCTTTTAGAAAAAAAATAACCCAAATTATTATCAAATAAAATTATAGATGAAGAACTTTTACTTTTTAATATTAGCAATTATTACCACATCTATTAGTTTTGCTCAAATTCCATCTAACTACTATGATAGTGCTAATGGTTTAACAGGTTTTGCCTTAAAGACCCAGTTAAAAGTTATTATTACAAATGGCCATAGCGACCAAGGCTATAGTGCCTTATATTCTGGCTACACAACAACCCATTCAGATAATATTGCACAAAGCGGTTATGAAAATGACAATACAATATTATTATACTATACAGAAAATCCTAACGGAACAGATCCTTATGTATTTAATCACGGATCTAACCAATGTGGAAATTATAATGCCGAAAGTATTTGCTACAATCGCGAACATTTAATTCCGCAATCTTCATTTAGTGGTGCTTCGCCAATGAAAAATGACATACATCATGTTATTCCAAGTGATGGTTATGCAAATGGCCAAAGAGGTAGTTTTCCTTTTGGAACTGTTGGATCTGCAAGTTGGACTTCACTTAATGGATCTAAAAAAGGCAATAGTAATGTTGTAGGATATTCTGGAACCGTATTCGAACCTATCGATGAATTTAAAGGTGATATTGCAAGAGCAGTACTCTATTTTGCAACTCGCTATGAAGATACTGTAGATGACTATACAGGTTTTAATATGTTTAATGGTACTGAAGACCAAGCCTTATTCCCTTGGGCAATTGATCTGTTATTAGATTGGCATTATAATGTAGATCCTGTAGATCAACGAGAAATTGATAGAAACGACGCTGCTTATAATTTTCAAGGAAATGCAAATCCTTTTGTAGATCATCCAGAATATGCAAACATAATTTGGAATCCTACTCCAGATACTGAAGACCCAACAAATCCAACAAATTTAGTTGCGTCTAATCCTACAGATAATAGTATAGATTTAAACTGGACAGCTTCAACAGATAATATCGCTGTAGTTTCTTACGATATTTATATAAATACCATTTATACGTATAATACAAGTAGTACAAGTTTTACTGCCACAGGTTTAACTTCGGCAACAAACTATTGTTTTACAATAAAGGCAAAAGATGCAGCAGGCAATGAATCTGGTCTCAGTAACCAAGATTGTGAAGTAACTACTGATAATGGAGCAGGCGGCTCAGATTGCTTAGCTGAAACATTTGAAAACATAGGTACGTCTTCAGGTTCTTATTCTAATGTGAGTTGGACAGGTGATGATGGAGGCACTTGGAATGCAACAGATTCTAGAACTGACCAAACCCTAAACACAAGATCAATCACTGTTAGAAACGGAGTAGTAACATTACCCGTAACTTCTGGCGGAATAGGGACTTTAACTGTTACTACACAACGTGTGTTTAGTGGCTCTAGTGGTACTTTTAATTTAAATGTTAACGGGAATTTTGTTAGTACAATTGACTATAGCGACACTGCAGAAACTATTACAATTCCAAATATTAATGTAGAAAACAACATTTCAATTGTTATTGATGGAAATAGTTCAGCTAGCAATAGAGTAAAATTCGACGATCTATCTTACACATGTTTTACTACCTTAAGTGTCGATGAATTTAATACCTCTAGTATAAAGATTCATCCTAATCCAGTTAAAAACAATCTTACTATAGATTTAAAATTGGATATAGATACGAAAATAGAAATCTATGATATTCTAGGAAAACGTGTTTATAGAAGTACATTGAATAATACGAGTATAATAAATCTTCAGTCATTAAAAACTGGAATTTACATTGTAAAAATTACTCAGAATAATGCAACTATTACGAAGAGGCTTATAAAACAATAGATACAATAATTTTAATATTTAAAAGCAGCTTTTACGAGCTGCTTTTTTTGTTTAAAACTTGTTGAATACTTAACTATTTGAACCCAAAATTGTAATAGTAATATTCTAAAATCAATTAACTTTGTGTTTTTATTTTTCACACCAAACACAATTCATAAATGATTCACTTCTTTGGAAACCAAAACAGCAATGTTTTTGCCGTTCAAGCCACAAAAGAATTATCAACAAAAACCATCTTAAAATTAGAATGGTTATTTGGCAACCAGCCAAAAATAGAACAAGCATCGATAGATACTTTTTTTGTTGGTCCCAGAGCTGCAATGATTACTCCTTGGAGTACCAATGCAGTTGAGATTACCCAAAATATGGGAATCTCTAATATTATAAGAATTGAAGATTTCGCTACAGCTTCAGAAGATTTTAACGGTTATGACCCAATGATATCTGAAAAATATCGAAGTTTAAATCAAGATATATTTACCATTAATATTAAACCTGAAGCGATTCAAAATATTAAAGATATTTCTGCATACAATCAGCAAGAAGGACTTTCACTTAGTGCAGAAGAAGTTAATTATCTTGAAGGTGTTGCTAAAAAAATTGATAGACCATTAACCGACTCAGAAGTGTTTGGCTTCTCTCAAGTAAATTCTGAACATTGCAGGCATAAAATATTCAACGGAACTTTCGTTATTGATGGAGAAAAAAAAGAGACCTCATTATTCAAACTTATAAAAGAAACATCGAAACAAAATCCACATAATATTGTTTCAGCATACAAAGATAATGTCGCTTTTATAGAAGGACCAGTTGTAGAACAATTTGCTCCTGGTCGTGCTGATATTCCAGATTACTACACAACAAAAGAATTTGAATCTGTTATTTCTCTAAAAGCAGAAACACACAATTTCCCAACAACAGTTGAGCCTTTTAATGGAGCTGCAACTGGCTCTGGAGGTGAAATTAGAGATAGACTTGCAGGTGGAAAAGGATCTTTACCATTAGCAGGTACTGCTGTTTATATGACATCTTATTCAAGATTAAACAAAGAACGGCCTTGGGAAAAAGCGTTTCCAGAACGCAAATGGTTGTATCAAACTCCAATGGATATTTTAATTAAAGCCAGTAATGGAGCTTCTGATTTTGGAAACAAATTCGGGCAACCTCTAATCTGTGGTTCTGTTTTAACCTTTGAACATGACGAGTACAACGAAGGCGCTTTCAATACAGTCGAAGGGTCAAAACCTCGCAAACTAGGTTACGACAAAGTAATAATGCAAGCTGGTGGAATTGGTTATGCAAAAGCAGATCAGGCACTAAAGGATATTCCAAAAGAAGGAGATAAAATCGTAATTCTTGGAGGAGATAATTACAGAATTGGTATGGGAGGAGCAGCCGTTTCTTCTGCTGATACTGGTGCTTTGGATTCTGGTATAGAATTAAATGCTGTACAACGTTCTAATCCAGAAATGCAAAAACGTGCTGCAAATGCAGTTCGTGGAATGGTAGAGAGCGATGAAAATTTCATTGTTTCTATTCACGATCATGGAGCTGGTGGACACCTAAACTGTTTGTCTGAGTTGGTTGAAGATACTGGTGGACTTATCGATTTAGACAAATTACCTGTTGGTGACCCTACATTATCTTCAAAAGAAATTATTGGTAATGAATCTCAAGAACGCATGGGATTGGTAATTGCTGAAAAACATTTGGATACCTTACATAAGATAGCTGACAGAGAACGTTCTCCAATTTATGATGTTGGTGAAGTTACAGGCAAACATCGTTTTACGTTTGAATCTAAAACCAATGGTGACAAACCTATGGATTTAGCTTTAGAAGATATGTTTGGAAGCTCCCCAAAAACCATAATGAATGATGTCACTGTTAAAAAACAATATTCTGGTATTTCTTATGACACAGATAATTTCTATGATTATTTAGATAAAGTATTACAACTAGAAGCTGTAGCTTGTAAAGATTGGTTAACAAACAAAGTAGATCGTTGTGTAGGAGGAAAAGTAGCCAAGCAACAATGTGTTGGCCCATTACAACTACCTCTTAATAATGTTGGTGTTATGGCACTAGATTTTAAAGGCAAAGAAGGTATTGCAACGTCTATTGGTCATTCACCAATTTCTGGACTAATTAATCCTGTTGCTGGAAGCAGAAATTCAATCACGGAGGCTTTAACTAATATTATTTGGGCACCACTTAAAGATGGATTAAAAAGTATATCGTTATCTGCAAATTGGATGTGGCCTTGCAAAAATGAAGGTGAAGATGCAAGACTTTATGAAGCGGTAAAAGCGATCTCAGAGTTTTCTATTGATTTAGGAATAAACGTACCAACAGGGAAAGATTCATTGTCTATGAAGCAAAAATATCCTGATGGTGATGTTATTTCTCCTGGTACAGTAATTATTTCTGCAGCCGGAAATTGCAATGACATCACAAACGTAGTTGAGCCTGTGTTTCAAAAACATAAAGGATCAATTTATTATATCAATATATCTCAAGATTCTTATGAACTAGGAGGCAGTTCTTTTGCTCAAATTAATAATAAAATTGGGAATACAACACCAACTGTAAAGAGTGCTGACTATGTTAAGACTGTCTTCAACAAAATTCAACAATTAATAAGAAACAATCAGATTGTTGCAGGACATGATGTGGCTTCAGGTGGATTAATTACAACTTTGTTAGAATTGTGCTTTGCTGATACTAATTTGGGTGCCGAACTAGACATTACAAGTATTGGTGAAAAAGATGCTTTTAAAGTTTTATTTGCTGAAAATGCAGGAGTTGTTATTCAATCTATAGATGATTCTATTGAAGCTGAACTATCTAATGCAAATATCAACTTCCATAAATTAGGACATGTGACTGAAAGTGATGTTTTAGGCATTATAAATGGAAACCAAGTTTATACAATGACAGTATCTCGATTAAGAGATATGTGGTATAAAACCTCTTACCTACTCGACCAAAAACAAACTGCTAATGGCTTAGCTAGTACACGTTTTAAGAACTATAAAAATCAGCCTTTAGAATATACTTTTCCAAATCATTTTACAGGGAAATTAGAAGACGTCATTGCGAGTGAAACGAAGCAATCTCATCCTAATGAAAAGATTACCACGTCGCAAGCTCCTCGTAATGACAGTCCAAAAGCAGCTATTCTTAGAGAAAAAGGAAGTAACTCGGAACGTGAAATGGCAAATGCGATGTATTTGGCTGGTTTTGATGTTAAGGATGTACATATGACCGATTTAATTTCGGGACGTGAAACTTTAGAAGACATTCAGTTTTTAGGAGCTGTAGGTGGTTTTAGTAACTCGGATGTATTAGGTTCTGCAAAAGGTTGGGCTGGAGCAATTAAGTACAACGAAAAAGCCAATAAAGTGATTAACGATTTCTTTAAACGAGAAGATACACTATCTGTTGGTATATGTAACGGTTGTCAATTAATGATGGAATTAGACCTTGTAAATCCAGAACACGAGATTCATGGTAAAATGACATATAACGATTCCCAAAAGCACGAAAGCAACTTTACTTCTGTTAAGATTCAAGAAAATAATTCAGTGATGCTTTCAAGTTTAGCTGGCAGTACTTTAGGTGTTTGGATTTCTCATGGTGAAGGAAAATTTAAACTTCCTTATACTGAAGATAATTACGATATAGTTGCAAAATACAGTTATGAAGGCTACCCTCATAATCCTAACGGTTCTGATTTCAATACGGCTATGTTATGTGATACAACTGGTCGTCATTTAGTAACCATGCCACATATAGAACGTTCAACGTTTCAGTGGAATTGGGCCAACTATCCTGAAGGTAGAAAAGATGAAGTTTCTCCTTGGTTAGAGGCATTTGTGAATGCTAGATTGTGGTTAGAAAAACAATAATTCTAAGGCTTTTTAAAAAAAAATTATATTATATTACACAGAGGTGGCTTTATTAAACTTCTTTTTAGTTTTTAAAACTTAATAAAAAATATTTATGCTATAGCCTTATTAAATTTCAAAAAGTACATCATAGTTTTAAATTTCTTATTTTCGTAGAAATCATTTTAAAATTTGTTTGCTAGACTATGACAGAGATAACTCGCCTTTTCGACTTTCCATATTATCAACATGAAACCTATAATTTAGAGAAAGCATTTACAACCAAATATGATGGTAAATGGAAATCAACATCTACTAAAGAATATATTGATTTAGCAAATACCATTAGTAGAGGATTGTTAAAATTAGGTGTGCAACCTAATGATAAAATTGCCGTTATATCTACAACCAACAGAACAGAATGGAATATTGTCGACATCGGAATTCTACAGATTGGCGCTCAAAACGTACCTATCTATCCAACCATTTGTAAAGAAGACTATGAATATATACTAAACCACTCCGAAGCCATCTATTGCTTTGCTTCAGACAAGGAAATTATTGAGAAGCTAAACAACATAAAAGAAAACACAAAATTAAAAGCCGTCTTTACTTTTGATGATGTTGCAGAAGAAAAAAGTTGGAAAGAGGTTTTAGTACTCGGAGAAGCTAAAAACAACCAAGATGTCGTTGAAGACAGAAAGAAAAATGTTACACCAGATGACTTGGCCACACTTATATATACCTCCGGAACCACAGGGAGGCCAAAAGGCGTCATGCTATCACATAAAAACCTGGTATCTAACGTTATTGATTGTGAAAAACGCGTCCCTTTTGATTATGGTAAATCCAAATCATTGAGTTTTCTTCCTGTATGTCACGTGTTCGAGCGTATGATTCTGTATTTATATCAATATTGTGGTGTTGAAGTTTATTTTGCTGAATCCATTGAAAAAATGGGTGATAATCTCAAAGAAATTAAACCTAATGTCATGACTGCAGTCCCTCGATTATACGAAAAAGTGTACGATAAAATTGTGGCTAAAGGAAGTGAACTCTCTGGAATTAAAAAAGCATTATTCTTTTGGGCAATAGATATAGGATTAAAATATGAACCATATGGTGCAAATGGCTGGTTATACGAAAAAAAATTGGCACTTGCCAGAAAACTAATTTTTAGTAAATGGAAAGAAGGTTTAGGAGGCAATTTAGATTTAATGGTGTCTGGTAGTGCCGCTTTACAACCAAGACTAACACGTGTGTTTGCAGCTGCAGAAATGCCAATTATGGAAGGTTACGGTCTTACTGAAACCTCACCTGTCGTTTCTGTAAACGACCAACGCAATGGTGGGTTTAAAGTGGGAACCGTTGGACGAATTATTGACAATGTTGAAGTGAAAATTGCTGAAGATGGCGAAATCTTGGTAAAAGGCCCTAACGTAATGAAAGGTTATTTTAAAGATCCTAAAAAAACTGCCGAAGTAATATCAAATGATTATTTTCATACAGGAGACATTGGAGTAATCTGTAAAGATGGTTTCCTTAAAATTACAGATCGCAAAAAAGACATGTTCAAAACCTCAGGTGGTAAATATGTGGTACCTTCATTATTAGAAAATCAATTAAAACAATCTCGTTTTATTGAGCAAATTATGGTTATTGGTGAAGGCGAAAAAATGCCAGCAGCCTTAATTCAACCAAACTATGAATTTATAAAAGAATGGATTGATAGAAAAAATAAAGACATTAAAAAAGACAATCATTCAATATGTGATTCACAAATTTTAATTGATAGAATTCAAAAAGAAGTAGATGAAGCCAATGCGTATTTTGGGAAATGGGAACAAATTAAAAGGTTTGAATTAACTCCAGATGTTTGGTCTATAGATGATAATCACCTCACTCCTACTATGAAAATGAAACGAAAGGTTATTAAAGAAAAATACAAAGATCTTATTGAAAAAATATATCGTCCTTAAATATATAACTCCTATTAAAAGGAGTTTTTTGTTTCTAACAAATACCTTTGGAATAGTTTTTACTATGCATCATAAATTTTTCACAAATACTATGCGTGCATAGTATTTTTTAGTATATTTGGGTTTAAAAATTTCACTGAATGAAAGATAAAACCATTGATTATATACTAAGAACCACATGGTTAGCAGTCAATAAAATGTACAATGAAGAGGCTGCTAAATTCGACAGTACAATGGCAACAGGCTTCACTTTGTTGAGTATTGATCCCGAAAATGGCACACCTTCAACCTCATTGGGTCCTAAAATGGGAATGGAAGCGACAAGTTTATCGCGAACATTGAAAATGATGGAAGAAAAGAACTTAATAATTCGTAAGCCAAATCCAGAAGATGGTCGAGGTGTCTTAATTTTCTTAACAGAATTTGGAAGAGAAAAAAGAGCCTATTCAAAAGAGAAAGTATTGACTTTTAATGAAACCATTAAAGCAAATGTATCTTATGAAGAGTTAGCAAACTTTCAGAAAGTTACTGAAGTCATTAATAATATGATTTCCAACAAACAGATATACAACCAAAAAGAACACACTATAAAATAAGATGAGTAAACGTAGAATTAAAAAAATAGCCATTATAGGTTCTGGTATTATGGGAAGCGGTATCGCTTGTCATTTTGCTAATATTGGAGTTGATGTTTTATTATTAGACATAGTTCCGAGAGAACTGAATGCTAAGGAAAAAGCTAAAGGCTTAACTTTAGAAGATAAGACCGTTAGAAATAGATTGGTAAATGATGCTTTAACAGCTTCAATAAAATCTAAACCAGCTCCACTCTATCACAATTCGTTCAAAAATAGAATTACAACTGGTAATCTCGAAGATGATATCGCAAAGGTTAAGGGTGTTGATTGGATCATGGAAGTTGTAGTTGAGCGTTTAGATATAAAACAACAAGTTTTTGAAAAACTAGAGCAACACAGAACTCCAGGGACTTTAATCACTTCAAATACTTCTGGTATTCCAATTAAATTTATGAGTGAAGGTCGTAGTGAAGATTTCCAGAAACATTTCTGTGGAACGCACTTCTTTAATCCTGCGCGTTACTTAAAATTATTCGAAATTATTCCTGGACCAAAAACTGATGCTTCAGTATTAGAGTTTTTAAATGGTTATGGCGAGCAATTCCTTGGAAAAACATCAGTAGTTGCAAAAGATACGCCTGCTTTTATTGGAAACCGAATCGGAATTTTCAGTATTCAAAGTTTATTTCACGCTGTTAAGGATTTAGATTTAACGATTGAAGAAGTTGATAAATTATCAGGTCCAGTAATAGGTCGCCCAAAATCGGCAACCTTCAGAACTGTTGATGTTGTTGGATTAGATACTTTAGTTCATGTAGCAAACGGAATTTACGACAACTGTCCAAATGACGAACGCTTAGAACTTTTCAAATTACCAGATTTCATCAACACTATGATGGAAAACAAATGGTTAGGAAGTAAGACTGGACAAGGGTTTTATAAGAAAACTGTTTCAGCTGAAGGTAAAAAAGAAATTCTATCTCTCGACTTAAACACATTAGAATATCGCCAAGCAAAACGCGCAAAATTTGCCACTTTAGAATTAACAAAAACAATTGATAAAGTAGCAGATCGATTTAAGATATTAGTTAAAGGAAAAGATAAAGCAGGCGAATTCTATCGCAAGAGTTTTGCTGCATTATTTACTTATGTTTCAAACAGAATTCCAGAAATAACAGATGATTTATATAAGATTGATGATGCTATGAAAGCTGGATTTGGATGGGAACATGGCCCTTTCCAAATTTGGGATGCTATTGGTGTAGAAAAAGGAATCGAAATTATGAAAGCAGAAGGCTTAGAGCCTAATGCTTGGGTAAACGACATGTTAGCTTCTGGTAGTTCATCTTTCTATACAATTAAAGAAGGTGCAACATTTGCTTATGACATTCCGAAGAAATCACAAGAAAAAATTCCTGGTCAGGATAGCTTCATCATATTAGATAATATCAGAAAAACTTCTGAAGTATTTAAAAACTCTGGTGTTGTTGTAGAAGATCTAGGAGATGGAATCTTAAACGTAGAATTTCAATCTAAAATGAATACCATTGGAGGTGATGTTCTTGCTGGATTAAATAAAGCAATTGATATTGCTGAAAAAGATTTCGCAGGTTTAGTAGTTGGTAACCAAGCGGCAAACTTCTCTGTTGGTGCAAACATTGGCATGATTTTCATGATGGCTGCAGAGCAAGAATATGATGAGCTTAATATGGCTATCAAATATTTCCAAGATAGTATGATGCGTATGCGTTATTCTTCTATCCCAACTGTTGCTGCACCTCACGGCATGGCACTTGGTGGTGGATGTGAGTTATCAATGCACGCAGATAAAGTAGTTGCAGCAGCAGAAACTTATATCGGACTTGTAGAGTTTGGTGTTGGTGTAATTCCTGGTGGTGGTGGTTCTAAAGAAATGGCTTTAAGAGCATCTGATACGTTTAAAAAAGGTGATGTGCAATTAAATACGCTTCAAGATTATTTCTTAACTATAGGAATGGCAAAAGTAGCAACGTCTGCTTATGAGGCTTTCGATTTAGGGATTCTTCAAAAAGGAAAAGATGTTGTCGTTGTTAATAAGGATCGTCAGATTGCTGTAGCAAAACAACATGCTAAATTAATGGCAGATATGGGTTATACACAACCTGTAAAACGCACAGATGTAAAAGTACTTGGTAAACAAGCTTTAGGTATGTTTTTAGTAGGAACTGATGCTATGAAAGACTCTAAGTACATTAGTGAGCACGATATGAAAATTGCCAACAAATTAGCATACGTTATGGCTGGTGGCGATTTATCTGAACCGACTTTAGTAAGCGAACAATATTTATTAGACTTAGAGCGTGAAGCTTTCCTTTCGCTTTGTACAGAACGTA
>NZ_CAXBGB010000008.1:0-52064 GCF_963975125.1 uncultured Winogradskyella sp.
ATAAAAAACCACTCTTTAAGAGTGGTTTTTTCTGTGGAGTCGGAGAGAATCGAACTCTCGTCCAAACAAGTAACAAAATAGCTTTCTACACGTTTATTCTTTTCTTGGTTTTTCGACTTAAAGCTGGTTAAAGACTACCCACTTTTAGCTTAGCTCCTTAATCTCGAAAAGGCATCAAAGCTCTACCTAATCTAAGTTAATTTTTACGATGCCTAATAAAGAACGCCATTAACTAAGGCTTTCTCGAGACATTTAGCACTCCTACCTAGTAGGACGAGGCTTAATCTTACTATAATTCAGATTATGCAGCTAAAGCGTAGTTATTCTCGCCGTTTAAAATTTGGTCTTGCCTTTTACGTGTTTCAATGCCATTACACGACGTGCTTACTATCTAATTAATCTCGCTGTCAAAACCAGTCGACCCCATTTTCCTGCGAAAGCAGGAATCTCATTAATTATTTGTTCTGGGCGTTACCTTTCGCTTATACCTGTTAGGTTTTTAAAACCTTACAGGATCACAAAAGGTCAGGCTTTACGCTATATCTTTTGCTAAAAAGCAAAAGGATGTCGCTGCAATCCATAACGCGAGCTGCAAACTTACAAAAAAAGTTGTGCAACCTCTTAAATCCAACTATTTTCGTGCAAAAATTATTCCAATTTAAATTTTGGTAATAATGTCAGTTGTTTTAATAATGAGATTCCCATTTTCATGGGAATGAAAATATATTATTTTCTATGAAATTTGCCATCATCAAGGAACGAAAAAATCCACCAGATAGACGTGTTGTTTTTTCACCTGAAACTTTAGCAGAAGCCAGAACTCAGTTTCCAGAGGCTGAATTTGTAGTAGAGTCTTCAGGTATTAGAGTGTTTCCAAATGAAGCTTACGCTCAATTAGGATTTGAAGTTACTGATGATGTCTCTGATGCAGATGTAATGATTGGCGTAAAAGAAGTGCCAATTGTACATTTATTGCCAAATAAAAAGTATTTCTACTTTTCGCATACCATAAAAAAGCAACCTTATAATAGAAAATTATTAGTGGCAATGTTAGAAAAGAACATTGAAATGTATGATCACGAAACTATTGTACGCGAAAATAATATGCGTTTAATTGGTTTTGGTCGCTATGCTGGTTTAGTCGGTGCTTATAATGGATTTAGAGCTTTAGGAATAAGAGATGGCTTATTTAATCTTCCAAAGGTAGAAACCCTTGCGGATTTAAATGCCGTTAAGAATGAGTTAGATAAAATCACGATTCCGAATATTAAAATATTATTATCAGGAACAGGTAAAGTAGCGCGTGGTGCAAAAGAGATTTTAGACCATTTAGGCATTAAGGAAATTAGTGATGCCTTATACTTAACATCTCAATTTACTGAACCTGCTTATTGCATGGTTGATGTTATGGAATATAGCCGACGTGTCGATGGCAAAGTAGGCGATAAATGGGAGTTTTATAAAGATCCAACGGGTTACGAAAGTAATTTTATGGCTTATGCCAAAGAAACCGACTTTTTTATAGCGGGTCATTTTTATGGTAACAATGCACCTTATTTGTTTACTAGAGAAGATGCTAAACAATCAGATTTTAGAATCAATTTAGTGGCAGATATTAGTTGCGATATTGATGGGCCTGTTGCTTCTACATTGAGAGCTTCAACCATTGCAGATCCTTTTTATGGTTACAATCCTAAAACGGAACAAGAAGTTGCTTTTGACGAAAAAGATGCAATTACAATAATGGCAGTAGATAATTTGCCTTGCGAATTACCAAAAGATGCTAGTGAAGGTTTCGGATCTACATTTTTAGAGCATGTGATTCCTGCATTTTTTAATAACGATAAAAAAGGAGTTCTAAAACGCGCCAAGATTACGGAGAATGGTAAATTGACAAAGCGTTTTAGTTATCTTCAGGATTATGTAGATGGAAAGGAATAAGAGTGGTTCACTGAGGTGACCAATATCATTTTTTTACTGGTCTTTATTAGCGACCTTATGAGTTAATACTCAGTACTAATGCTAAAAAGACCATATTATGAATTCACTAATTATTTTTTCGTTACTATTTCTATTATTCTTATTGTTAGGAATCCGAGTCGTTTTTGAATATAAACGCGCTTTAAAATTTAGGTTTGGTAAATATATTAGTACGTTGCAGCCTGGATTTAGATGGATTATTCCTATTGTAGAAACCATTCAGATAGTAGATATTCGTGTTATTACTATAAATGTAGTATCTCAGGAAGTGATGACCGAAGATAATGTGCCATGCAGTATTGATGGCGTTGTATTCTTTAAAATAGTAAATCCAGAAATGGCTGTATTAGAAGTTGAAGAATATAATTTTGCTATAAATCAGTTGGCACAAGCCGCTTTACGAGATGTTTGTGGTAAGGTAGAGTTAGATACCATTTTGTCTAAGCGCGAAGAAATGGGTAAGAACATTAAAAGTATCGTTGAGATTGAGACCAAAGAGTGGGGAATTGAGATTATTGATGTAAAAATAAAAGACATTCAATTACCAGAAAACATGAAGCGTATGATGGCCAACCAAGCAGAGGCTGAGCGCTCTAGGCGTGCGCGAATAATTTTAGCTCAAGCAGAAGAGCAAGCTGCAGATGCTTTATTAAATGCTGGTAGAAAAATAGATCAATCTCCATCGGCTATTAAATTAAGACTCTATCAAACCTTATCGAATATTGCAGCAGAAAAGAATTCTACAATTTTGTTCCCTTTTCCTGAAGAAGTGTTACCAAGATTAAAAAAAGAAGATTAGAATTGATTTGGCGTTTACCTGTAAAAAAACAAATTCCTTTAGACTGTTGTTTAAAAAGGTATTAAGATTGAGATGGTTGTTCTAAACATAAATTTTTAAACATCCAATATCCAACTACTAAAAAACTACCAAATCCCATTGTAAATAACCAAGCTTCAGAATTCTGAAATGGTGAAAGAAGGATATTAATAACATCTGAAATTAAAACTTGAGGTTCACTTATAATCTCCCAAGAATTATAACGTAAAAATCGGCCTAAATACACACCTAAACCACATAAGAATAAAACAACAGTGGTTGTTGCACCAATTGGTATGCGTATAAAATTTGAAGTAATTATTTTTTGCATGTCTATAATTGTAAGATAAAACAGAAATAGGCCGCTAAGAGCAAAGGACAACACAACGAGTACATCTAGCCATAACAACGAACCATTGCCAATTCTAAGATGAATGAGGTCTGTAACTATGTATGGTGCATTTGGTAAAAATGCTAACCAAACCAAAAACCAAATGCCTAATCTCAATTTACCCAAATTGGTTATAGAATTGAGATACATTGTTATGGTATAGGGTATTATTGCAAGGAACACATTCCAAATTAAAAACAAATAGAAAAAAGACTTATTTAGTTTCATCCTTACTATAAGAATAACCACGCTAAATGATAATGCTAAAGTAACAATGAACAACGTTTTAAATTTTGATTGTATGAGTGTTTTTAGTGCTTCCATAATCTAATGTTTTGGGTGTGTTGAAATTTGGTGATTGAGGCTTCGATTAATAGAACTGTTATAATACCTAATGTATATGCTAATAAATCTGAAAAGTGAAATGTACTTCCAAAAATGAGTTTAGCTGTAAAACTGTCTTGTAAATTAAAGTAGGTTAAAATTGGTGTGAGTTGAAGCAATTCAATGCTATAAGCAATTAATAGTACGACCAATGCTGAGATCCAAACCTTTATATTGGTGCATCCTCTGATAATTGCATATAGTAAAATTACTACGAGATAATCGCCGAGTGTATGGCGAATAAATCCTGTTTTTATAATAAACGCTATTGCTAATTCTATTAAGAATAATGTATACGCTAACACTATATATGTTTTATTGAATTGAAGTTTCATATCACAAGTTTACTAGTTTTAATACAATAAAGAAACTAACTAATGCTGTGAGTTTACAGATGTTTTTAATGTTATTTATAATTTTCATACTGTTATGTTTTAATGAAACCTCACTCACGTATTTTGCAATCACTATGAGCGAGGTACATTACACCAACTTATCCGTTGTGCCAATCTATTTTACGTGAAACAAACATTACTATCGCTAGGATTATAAATAGTCCAATACTACCAACCAATAGCGCATAATTTTCTAGCTGAATTATAATATATATAAATGCATATAATGCAGTTAACGAAAAGCCAATAAAGGCAGGAAATTTAATCGTTTTTAGTATAGACTTAGAATACAATGTTATTAGTAAAACCACAGACACACCTGCTATTAAATAAGCTTTTAAAAAGTTACTATGTTCAGATATAGATACTAGCAATGTATAGAACATTACTAAGGCTAAACCAATCATTAAATACTGAAAAGGATGGATGTTTATTTTACTCAATGTTTGAATAAGGAAGAACAGTAAAAATGTTAGACCTATTACTAGAAAACCATATTTGGCTGAGCGTTCACTTTTCTGATATTCATCTACTAATACAACGAACTTAGTGCCGAATGCAAATTGGCTGAGATTTGGAATTTTATTAAGGTAGATTTGAGAAAATGCTCTATTTATTGATAGCACTTTCCAATCTGCATTAAATCCATCTTCTGTAATGCTTCTTGTTTCGTCATTTGGTGAGTAGTTGCCAATGAACCCAGGATCTGCCCAGTTAGAAACCATAGACATTGTTGTGGTTTTACCGACTGGTATTAATTTAATTTGTTTGCTACCATCATAGGTCACTTTCATGTTATAATTAAAATTACTTTTAAAAGTATCTTCGTTTAGAAATCCAGTTTCTAGTTGATCTAACTGGTTTTTACGATTGTTTTCATTAAAGGTGGTTTCAAACGGATATGTGTTTCCGTTTATTTGAATTGCCATTTCCGTTTTTATACCTTTTAAATTGGTAGTTTTATATATCATGGTTGCTTCATTCCAAATAACATTTTCATCTTTAATGCCTTTAGATTTCAAGTCTATTGTATTAAAATCTCCATCTAAAGCCATATTTGAAGTAAAAACTGCAGATTCAAAATTCCCTAAGTGCAAAGATTTAGATTCTACTTTTGCATCTGTGTTTAAGGTTTCTGGGAAGAAGTAGGCATAATTAATATGTGTTTTAGTTTCCTTAATATATGCTTTAGTTTTTTCGTTGTAGGTTGAAGTTTCCGTGAAAGTTTTATAAGGTAGCTTTAAAACGGGTCCATAAATCATCACTTCATTTCCCCATTTGTTATTTATTTCTCCAACAACATCTTGTTGTCTATAAGCGCGTTCTTCTATTAAAATGTTTACATAGGTTAATGGAATGAGAAGTACCATAACTAAAATGCCAACTATAAGCATTCTTGCGGTAATAGATGTCTTTAGCCAGTTTCCGAATTTGTTTGGCTGAATTGGGGCGTTTTGTTTTTCTGTGTTTTTCATAGTGATGTTTTATCATTTAAAAGTACTTTGTCTTTCAAAGTAAAAATTTAAAAAAAATATCAACAAACAAAGTGTAGTCGAAGTATTAAGTTTTTCCTATTAATTTTTCAAGTGCTTCAATGTGCTTTTTAAATTCTAATTTCCCAAGCTTAGAGGCGCTGTATCTTGTATTTGGTTTTCGACCTATAAATTGTTTTTCAACTAAAATATAATCAGCTTTTTCTAGTGCTTTTGTATGGCTTGCCAAGTTTCCATCAGTGGCTCCCAATAATGCTTTCAGCATATTAAAATCTGCATACTCATTTACCATAAGAACAGACATAATGCCGAGCCTAACTCTATGGTCAAAAAGTTTATTTATGTTAGTTATTATGCTCATTAATTAACTTCCTGCTATTGGTGTACCGAAAATGCCAACTGCAAATTCAATCCAAATTAGTAAAAGTAGTGCTATGATTATTACAAATAAAATTATTCTGTTTTCTTTTTTATTTACCTTCCTCAAAACAAGTTCGAGTAATAAGCCCGTACCAGATAATAATACACCTGCTATAAAAAAATCTGATAAAGACCAATTGACATTAGCCGAAAATTGCATCGCTATTAATGGCACAGAAAGTATTAAAATAACTGCGATAAAAATGACTATTATTCTTTTGTTTAATGACATCAAAATATAGATATTTTTAGGTTATTTTAAATCATATTTAAAATGCATCCATGTACCATATAAAATATGCATTATTCCAAATCCGAGTACCCAAAACCAAAATCCATAAGCAGGCATAAATGCACAGATCAATCCAAGGATAATTTCTGTATAGCCTAAATATCTAATATCACCTAAACTATATTTTGATGCATTTATTAAAGCCAGACCATAAAAAATTAACATTAATGCAGCAGTATGTCCATAACGCTCTTGATTTAGAATAATTAGAATGTAAAGTCCACCAGTAATTAACGGAATAAGAAAATTTATTAACAATCGTTTTGAGGAACTTTCCCAAACTTTTTCACCATTTTTTTTTGCTTTTTGTGTGGTTAGAAATATGCCAGTGATAATACTTAAAATGGCAACAGCTATTAAAATTGCTGCGCATATTCTAAAAATAGTTCCATCTAATATAAGATAGCCTCTGGGTGAATTATATACCAAATAATAGGCAATTGCAGCGCCAATTAAGGCATATATACCAGCTAAAATCCCAGATAATCCACTTAACGAAATAAAACGAGACGATTTATTCATTAAACTCTTTATCTCGGTGATGTCTTTTAGATATTCTTCGTTGCTCATAACAAAAGTACTTTGAAATACAAAGTAAAATAAATTATTTGAATTGAGCAAATATATTTTGAGATATTAACTAAATTTATAATCTAACATTAAATATTGTTAAATTATGATAGGACTGCTTTATACAATAGCTAAAATAACAGGAGGATTGATACTTGGTATTACTACATTAGATAAATGGGATGGAAAAAGCAATTTTTTTAATAAAATAGCAGGTGTTTTGGTACCTTTTCAAACTGTAATAGGTGGTGCGCTTATAGTTTTAGCAATTCTTACATTTCGAGGCAATATACTTTTTAATAGCATAAGTATTTTAGGTGGTATTTTATTGTTAACTCATGTATTTGGTAAAGTGCCAGCTTTAGAAGGGAGCTTGAGACAATTGTCTGGTCACTTATTGCCTTTTAAAGCGATTATTGGTATTGCACTAATTGTTATTGGTGTTTTGGGATTATTTTAAGCTCTTTGTCTTATACTATTGTAAGGAATGCTGGTTATAAATTATCATCATTATTAAATTAACAATTTAGGGGAGTTATTAACAAGCATGACATTTGTCATGTTTTGGTTTTTAATCAATAGTAATTTTGTTTTCTTCCGTTTTAATTCTCTAAAACCAATAGCAGTATGAGTATCATAGATTTGACCACGAAAACCTATAATTATAAAGAAGTCTTAAGTACTTCATTAAAGTATTTTAATAACGACGAACTCGCAGCTACAACATGGATTAACAAATATTGTTTAAAAGACAAAAATGGTAAATATTTAGAGAAATCACCAGATGAAATGCATAAACGCATGGCTGAACAATTTGGTAGAATTGAAAAAAAATACCTTCAAACAGAAACTGTTACAGATAATTTATCAGTTTATGGAAAGAAAAGAAAGCCACTTACAACCGACAAAATATATAAGCTATTCCAAGATTTTAAATATGTGATACCGCAAGGAAGCGTTATGTTTGGTTTAGGGAATAACGAAGTTATTGCATCACTTTCTAATTGTATCGTTGTGCCATCAGTTATAGATTCTTATGGAGGTGTTTGTTATACAGATCAGCAATTAGCACAATTATTTAAAAGACGTTGTGGAGTAGGAGTTGATTTGTCGCAATTACGCCCTAAAGATTCGACAGTTTCTAATGCTGCCAGAAGTACAACCGGAGCAGTGTCCTTTATGAATCGCTTTTCAAATACAACAAGAGAGGTTGCTCAAAATGGTCGTCGTGGAGCCTTAATGTTAACAATGGATGTTAAACATCCAGATATTGAAGATTTTATCACTATAAAGCAAGATTTAACCAAAATCACAGGAGCCAATATTTCTATTAGATTATCGGATGAGTTTATGAATGCGGTTGTTAATGAAACGACTTTTACTTTACAATGGCCAATTGATAGTAGTGAGCCTAAATACACCAAAGACATTGATGCTAAAGACCTTTGGAGTAAAATAATTACTTGTGCACATAATACTGCAGAACCAGGTTTAATTTTCTGGGATAGACAACATCATTATTCAACATCGTCTGTGTATCCAGGTTTTAAAAATAGCTCAACCAATCCATGTTCAGAAATTGCAATGCAAGGTGGAGACAGTTGTCGTTTAATCGCTGTAAATCTGTTCAGTTTTGTTGAAGAACCATTTACTAAAAAAGCAAAATTTAACTTTAAGAAGTTTTACGAGGTGGTATATGAAACACAACGTTTAATGGACGATTTGGTGGATTTAGAATTAGAGGCAGTTGAAAAAATATTAGATAAGATTGAGGCAGATCCAGAGCCAGACCATATTAAATATGCCGAAAAAGAAACATGGAAATTATTAGCAGAAACAGGTCGTAAAGGACGTAGAACTGGTTTAGGTTTTACAGCTTTGGCAGATGCTGTTGCCGCATTAGGAATTAAGTTTGATACAGATGAAGCATTGTCTGCAGTTGATGATATAATGAAAACCAAAATGACTGCCGAATTCGATAGTAGTATTGACATGGCAATTACAAGAGGACAGTTTGAAGTATTCAATAGAAATATCGAAGACACGTCTGAGTTTGTACAAATGATGCAAAATGAATTTCCAGATATGTATGATCGTATGATGGAAAATGGTCGTAGAAACATCTCAATTAGTACCGTTGCTCCGACAGGTTCGTTAAGTATGTTGGCACAAGTATCATCTGGTATCGAGCCTGTATTTTTGCTGTCTTACGTTCGTAGGAGAAAAGTAAATACAAACGATGATAATACTAAAGTAGATTTTATTGATGATTTAGGTGATGCTTTTGAAGAGTTTACAGTCTATCACAAAAAATATGAAACATGGATGAATACAACTGGTAAAAAAGGTGTATCAAAAAGTCCATACGCAGGTGCTACTGCGCCTGAAATAGATTGGAAAAAGCGCATAGAGATGCAGGCTTTGGTTCAAAAATACACTACACATTCAATCAGTTCTACTATTAACTTAGCGTCTGATGTAACCGTTGATTTGGTAGGAGATATTTATGTAGATTCTTGGCAAAAAGGTTTAAAAGGTATTACGGTTTACAGAGATGGTTCTCGTAGTGGAATTTTAGTATCTACTGATGATAAAAATGAAAAAGGTACGAATAATAAATACCTGACTAAATCTTTTGTGGCAAAGCGACCTGATAAAGTTGAAGCAGAAATTGTACGTTTTCATAATGAGTCTGTAAAATGGTTAGCAGTTATTGGTTTTGTTGAAGGGAGACCTTATGAAATTTTTACCGGAAAAATGAAAGATGCCTTTAACCTGCCGCAATGGGTTGAGAAAGGATGGGTTTTAAAAAGTCGATACGAAGATGGTTTATCACGATACGATTTTCAATATATTGATAATGAAGGCTATAAAACAACTATAGAAGGCCTATCTAGATCGTTTAATAAAGAATTTTGGAACTATGCAAAACTCATTTCGGGTGTGTTACGTCATGGTATGCCAATGCCTTATGTAGTAGATTTAATTCAGAATTTAAACTTATACGACGAGCACATTAATACATGGAAAAATGGTGTTGCACGAGCATTAAAACGTTTTGTGCCAGAAGGTACAGAAGCCAAAGATAAAAAATGCCCGAGTTGTAATGATCCTGAAGGCTTAATTTTTGAAGAAGGTTGTTTAAAATGTAAGAGTTGCGGACATTCTAAATGTGGTTAAAATTACTGAGTAGGCAGAAACCTCATTAACCGAAAACATTTTTATTAATAATAAATTTAGACTTCACAGCTTTTTTGAAATCTGTGAGGTCTTTTCATTTAAATCTTTAATTTTAAAAGTATATATATGAGCTTTTCGGTATTAAATTGGTGCTTAAGAAATATCTGCAAGGATTTTAATACCTTTTAGAATTTATGCATTTAATAAAAAATTAATATTATTTTGAATCTAGCAGAAACTTACATATTAAAGCAGCCAGAACCTTATAAGTCTATCTTAATTCACTTACAGATTTTGGTAGAGCACACCTTGCCAGAAGCAGAGTTATTATATAAGTGGCGAATTCCTTGTTATTATATTGGCAAACGACCAATATGCTATCTAAATCAATCTAAAGATTATATAGACGTAGGTATATGGCATTCTGCACATTTGTCCAAAAAATGGGATGCCTATTTAAGAGTAGAAAACCGTAAAGTTGTAAAATCGTTGCGTTATAGATCTCTTCAAGATATTAATGATAAGGTTTTTATTGCAATTATGATAGAACTTAAGTCATTAAAAGACGAAGGGTTTTACAAAAGGAGTTAGTTAAAATTCTTTCTCAACAATATAATTCTCAAAAACCAAACCTTTAAAACTCTTCTTCTGTTTTTTTATAACATTATAATACTTATTATCAAAAAATGGTAATGCTGTAATACTCACATCAGATTTTATGATTTCAAAACCATTCATCATTACTTGAGATTCTATAATTCGCATTAATTTTGAAGCGATACCTAGACGTTGATAGTCTTTATGTACAAATAAGCCATCAAAATAATTACCATTTTTTAAATAAGCAAAGCCAACTACTGAGTTTTCAATTTCTGCAATAATAAAATAGAATTTGTTAATACGATCTTCCCATTTTTTAATATCATCAGCGCCTGAAGCCCAAACTTTAATTTGTTGTTCAGAGTAATCTTTAGAATTAACATGAATTATCGTATCTCTAAAAAGAGAAGTAATTTCTTGTAGATCTTCTAAAGCAGCTTGTCTTATTTCTATTTGATTTTTCATGAAGGTCCAAAAAATATAACTCTATATATTACAATAATTAAAAAGGAGAATAAGGCAACGAAGAATAGGATACCAATAATTTTTAAAGGCCATTCAGCACCAACTGTTATATAAGAATCATCGTAGGTTTTTTTTAAAACCTTTTGTCTTTCATTTTTATTAGGATATCTAAATCTTAAAATGATGTAGCCTAAAAGAGCTAGAAGAAAATCTACCAAAATTTTCCTATAAACTATTTATTGTCTTACGTATAGCCACCAAATTTGTTAATAAGCCTTCCAAATTATCTAAATGCAACATATTAGCTCCATCACTCTTTGCATTTGCAGGATCAAAATGTGTTTCAATAAATAAACCATCGATATTATTAACTACACCTGCTCTAGCAATAGTCTCAATCATATCTGGTCGTCCACCAGTAACACCAATACTTTGGTTAGGCTGTTGTAAAGAATGAGTGACGTCTAAAACCGTTGGTGCGTACTCTCGCATGGTAGGTATGCCTCTAAAATCTACAATCATGTCTTGGTAACCAAACATCGTACCTCTGTCTGTAATCCAAGCCTTATCATTACCAGCATCCATAACTTTTTGTACAGCATGTTTCATGGCTTCGGGACTCATAAATTGTCCTTTCTTAAGATTGACTACTTTTCCTGTTTTAGCAGCAGTTACAACCAAGTCGGTTTGACGAACTAAAAATGCAGGAATTTGTAAAACATCTACATATTCTGCAGCCATTGCTGCATCAGAAACTTCATGTATATCTGTTACTGTAGGTACATCAAAAGTTTCAGAAACTTTTCTAAGAATTTTTAAGGCTTTTTCATTTCCAATACCTGTGAAGCTATCAATTCTGCTGCGATTAGCTTTCTTAAAACTGCCTTTAAAGACGTAAGGAATATTTAGTTTATCAGTTATAGTAATTACTTTTTCTGCGATGCGCAAGGCCATATCTTCACCTTCAATAGCACAAGGGCCACAAAGCAAAAAGAAATTATCGGAATCAGTATGTTTTAGTTTAGGTATAGAAATCAAAGCTTAAGACTTAAATATTAGGCTGCAAAGATAGTATTAATCTTCGTTCTTTTTTTATAAAGATATTTGTTATGTAGTTAGTATTAAGTCTTGGTTCTTTGTTCTAAAAGCGAAGCGGTTTTTTGTCTATTTAAAACACCTTTTTAATACTATTTCTAACAATCCAAAGTGACATAATGAAGTTGCCAAAAACTAGCACACCTCCATAAAATAAAAATCGTTTAGAAGATTCTGACCAGTCAACAATATTGAACAAATCAGATAAATAAGCTAGGATTACATAGGATGAAAGACAAACAAAAATAATACCTAGTGAGAAATTTAACTTTCGGCTAGGTTTAATCAATTGCCATAAAAAGGGTATGCCAAATAAAAGAATTGGGTAGGCAGAAACACCACTACTTTTATTAATTACTGTAAACCAGTAGACTACTACCGATAAAAAATAGAGGTAAGGAATATACTTTGTGTACTTGCTAATTGTGAGCAACTGTCTTTAATTTATAGGTTCACATTTTTCTATTTTGTATATCAAAAGACAAGCAAAATAGGCGTAATTAGCCCAATTAGCGATTGGTTATTTTGGGTAGGCTTTTTACTATTAATCAATTCAATAACGGAAGATACAAACTCAAATTGTCTGGAGATTAAATTATAACATATAATTAACGAAGTAAAAATAATAAAATGTACCTTTGCGCGCTTAAAATCAGCATATATTATGGCTAATATTAAAAATATTGCAATTATTGCACACGTCGATCACGGCAAGACTACTTTGGTAGATAAAATCATGTATCACTGTCAGTTATTTCGTGAGAATGAAAACACTGGAGATTTAATTCTAGATAATAACGATTTAGAACGCGAACGTGGTATTACAATTACATCAAAAAACGTTTCTGTTGTATATAAAGACACTAAGATTAACGTTATTGATACACCTGGTCACGCCGATTTTGGTGGAGAAGTTGAGCGTGTTTTAAATATGGCTGATGGTGTTTTACTTTTAGTTGATGCTTTTGAAGGTCCAATGCCTCAAACACGTTTCGTTTTACAAAAAGCGATCGACCTAGGTTTGAAACCTTGTGTAGTTATCAATAAAGTAGATAAGGAAAACTGTACACCAGACGAAGTACATGAAAAAGTGTTTGATTTAATGTTTGAATTAGGTGCTGAAGAATGGCAATTAGATTTCCCTACAGTATATGGCTCTGCAAAGAATAACTGGATGAGTGATGATTGGAAAAATGAAACTGAAAATGTAGAACCATTATTAGATATGGTTATTGAGCATATTCCAGAACCTAAAATTGAAGAAGGAACAACACAGATGTTAATAACATCATTAGATTTTTCATCATTTACTGGTCGAATTGCAATTGGTCGTTTAACACGTGGAGGCTTAAAAGTGAATCAACAAATTTCTTTAGTAAAAAGAGATGGTTCAATTGTAAAAAGTAAAATTAAAGAATTACATACGTTTGAAGGTTTAGGACGAAAAAAAGTTGAAGAAGTGCAAACAGGTGATATTTGTGCGATTGTAGGTTTAGAAGGTTTTGAAATTGGTGATACTGTTGCTGATATAGAAAATCCTGAAGGACTTAAAACAATTGCCATCGATGAGCCAACGATGAGCATGTTATTTACAATTAACGATTCGCCTTTCTTCGGTAAGGATGGAAAGTATGTTACGTCTCGTCATATTAAAGATAGATTAACTAAAGAGTTAGAAAAGAATTTAGCACTTAGGGTTGAAGAAACTGATAGTGCTGATAAATTTATGGTTTTTGGTCGTGGTGTATTACACCTATCGGTTTTAATTGAAACGATGCGTCGCGAAGGTTATGAACTTCAGATTGGTCAGCCACAAGTAATCATTAAAGAAATTGATGGTGTAAAATGTGAGCCTTTTGAAGAAATGACAATTGATTTACCAGAGCACGTTTCGGGTAAAGCAATTGAAATGGTAACAATGCGTAAGGGTGATATGTTAAGTATGGAAGCTAAAGGCAATCGAATGGTATGTGAATTTTTAGTACCATCTCGAGGAATCATAGGTTTAAGAAACCAGCTTTTAACAGCAACTGCAGGTGAGGCTATAATGGCACACCGTTTTAAGGAATATTTACCTATGAAAGGTGGGATTCCAGAACGTCAAAATGGATCTTTAGTATCTATGGAAAATGGACAGGCAATTCCTTATTCTATTGATAAATTACAAGATAGAGGTAAGTTTTTTGTAAATCCTGGTGAAGATATTTATGGTGGTCAGGTGATTGGAGAAAATTCTCGTGGTGATGATATGGCAGTTAACGTTACCAAAACTAAAAAGATGAGTAACGTACGTTCGTCTGGTGCTGATGATAAAGCTAAGATTGTTCCTGCAATTAAGTTTAGTTTAGAAGAAGCCTTAGAATATATACAAAAAGATGAGTATGTTGAGGTAACACCAAACCACATAAGATTACGTAAGATTTATTTAAGTGAAGTAGATCGTAAGCGTAATAAGAATATGTAAATTAGATTTTATAATTATAAATTAGAAAAGAGAAATACTGAAAAGTGTTTCTCTTTTTTGTTTCGATAGAACTAAGGTTACTTTTTTTTTTGAAAACTCAAAACAGTTATCTAATAATAACCATAAACTATAAATAATTGAATGTTTTGTTCGATTTTTTGTATGTTCATTAATTAGATAAAAAGACAATTTGTGTAGAAGGCAACTAGATATTTTAATTGGTATTATTAATAACTACTATATACTCTGCCTTAATTTCTATATTTTTATCACTTATCTACCAATTCTTGGCAATGCAGTATAGGTTAACCAAACTGTCTTATTTTATCACACTAATAAGAATTCAACAATGGATTAAAAATCTCTTTGTTTTTCTTCCCATGTTTTTTAATAAGCAGTTTGTTTCTTATGATAGTCTTTTTCAAGCTAGTATTGCGTTTATATCATTTTCATTTGTTGCGAGTGCTATTTATTGTTTTAATGATATTATTGATGTAGAGTTTGATAAAAGCCATAAAACGAAAAAAAACAGACCAATCGCAAGTGGCGTAATTTCTAAAAGAGAAGCTAAAATATGTCTTTCAGTTTGTGTTGTATTGGGCTTTTTATTGCCTTATTTTTTTAGTGAATTTGGTTTGTTGTGGGTATTAGTAAGTTATTTTATTATCAACATTTTATACACACTTATTTTTAAGCAAATTATTGTTCTTGATGTCATTTTAATAGCAACTAGCTTTGTTTTAAGACTATTAGCAGGTGGTGTTGCAACCAGTACTGAGTTATCTCATTGGATCATAATAATGGTAGTTTTATTGGCTCTTTTTCTTGCCTTTGCTAAACGCAGAGATGAATTGATTATATACTTAGAAGAAAAGGTTTTGGTACGAAAGAACATTAATAAATATTCGCTCAAATTTCTCGATACCACCTTAAAGACTCTATCGTTGTTAATAATTATTTTGTATTTAGCTTATTCGTTTTCACCGGAAATCAAGATGCAATTTAATAGCAGTTATATATGGCTAACATCTATTTTTGTAGTTTTAGGATTGTTTAGATATAATAAGTTGATAAAATTGAGACATAGTTATGTCAATCCTACAAAAATATTGCTAAAAGATTTTCCTCTGCAACTCATTGTAGCAGGTTGGATTATTAGTTTTTATATTATCATATATGTATAATATTTAATTGTGAATTTATCTCAAAAACTTTCAGAAATTTATAAAAAACACACACTAGGCATAGTTGTAGGTTTTATTATAGTTATTATGTTTTTGTTAGCACTACAAGGTTTTGATGTCGTTGACGAAGGTTGGTATATGACTTTCTACCAACATTTTTTTAATCATCCAGAAACTGTAGAATATAATTTTGCCTTTTACCTTACTGGTATAGTTGGTGGATTATGGTATGCGTTATTTCCTCAAGGCGGTATATTATCTTTTAGAATTTTAGCAATGTTATGTATTGTTATGACCTTTGTCTTTTCATATAAAATATTAATTAAATATATCTCTAAAAGTGTTGTTGTCATTGGTTTGTTAATGGTTCTCTTTGTTAATGATTTTGGTTATCTGGCATTTTATTACAATCATTTATCGAGTTTGCTTGCAGTGCTTACAATTTTGTTTTTATTGAAAGGTCTAAGTAAAAACAACTTGTCTTTTATAGTAATTGCGGGATGTTTAACAGCAATTAATGTCTTCTCTAGGCTTCCAAATATTACGCTTTTTGCATTTAGTCTAGTATTTCCAGCTCAGTTTTTGTGGAATAAAACTTTAAGTTTTAAATACTGGTTTAAACAAGCTATATATTATGTCTTTGGTGCTCTGCTTGGTTTTGTAATTATGTATTTAGTATTAGTGTCTTTAGGGCATTTAGATATTATGCATAATGCGATCATTGGAATATTAGACAAAGGAAAAAATACAGGGAGTAACCATAATTTTTCTAGACTTCTTTCCGTATATGTAAAGGATTATGTTTTAGTCATTAAGATGTTTTTAAAAATAATTGTAGCATTTGTGATTTTAATTTCAACTCGAAAGCTACTATTTAGATATAGATTTTCAAAATTCATTTGGTACATTTTAGGTATAGTACTTTTTGTATTAGTTTTTAGGGTTTATACCATTTATTCATTGTATGCATTCAGTCTTTTTGGATGTATGAGTTTACTATTAATGAAAAAAGTGAAACTAAATTATAAAGTATTAAGTCTATTAGCTCTAATAATGATGCTGTTTTTGCCATTAGGAAGTGATGGTGGAATTCACAATGTAGGTTATGTAAGTGTATGGGTTGCATTACCATTATTTCTTTATGTATTAGAAATAAATTTTAACTGGGAAGTTAAGAATTTGTCCTTTAATAAATTAGGGTTAACTAAAGTGTTACCAGTTATGATTACTAGCTTTTTTCTACTTAAAGCATATAAAATTTCTAATGAATCTTACTTTGATTTGGGCAATCGATTTCATAAAACATATCCTATAAATAATGATCTTGCTAAAGGTGTTTTTACCACTAAGAAAAGAGCACAAATATTCAATGAGTTATTACCAGTACTTAAACAATATGTGAATAAAAACGACTATTTGTTAGCCTATGACAAAATTCCAATGATAAATTTTCTTACGGAAACGAAACCTTATATGTTTAATTCATGGGTTTGGGTTTATGATGGTGTTATGTTTAAAAAACAATTGGATAGGGCAGAAGAAGAAATAGGAATATTACCAATTGTAGTTCAACAAAAATTCGAAACTATAGTTGCATTTTCTGAACCTATTTTAGATTACATGTCAGAAGATAAAGAAGAAAATTATAGATATAATAAAGGACGTGTTATTGCAATGAATAATTTTTTGCAACGTAATAACTATGAAATCGTTTGGAGCAATACTCATTTCAATATTTACAAACCTAAAAGCACCAATTAATAGTTATGAAACGAGTTGTAGCCTTTGATTTTGATGGAACCTTAACTAAGAAAGATTCGTTTATAGAATTTATAAAGTTTTCAAAAGGGAAGGCTAATTTTTATCTTAGTCTTCCTTACATAGGTGTTGTTTGGTATCTCTCAAAACTAAAGTTGATATCAACTCATAAAGCCAAGGAAAAAATATTTAGCCATTTTTATAAAGGCTTACCAAAAATAAAATTTAAAGAATACTGCAATAACTTTATTGAACCAATAAATTATATGCTACGTGATGATGCCAAATCCACAATAGAAAAGCATCTTAAGAATCAATGTAAAATACTTATTGTTAGTGCTTCAATTGAAAATTGGATACAACCTTGGGCAATTGCTAATGGAATAGAAACTGTTCTGGCAACACAAATCGAAATAGATAGTAGAGGTAATTTAACTGGTAGATTCAGTTCCCTAAACTGTAATAAGGAAGAAAAAGTAAATCGATTATTACAGAAATATCCTAATATTAAAGAATACTACCTTACGGTTTATGGAGATACAAATGGAGATAAAGCTTTAATGAAAATTGCGGATAAGGTATTTTACAAAACACTAAGCTGAAATCATTATATAGACGTAAGATGTATAGTAAGGTAAAATAAATCTCATATTTAGCATAATTCAACAGTTTATAGTCAAAACATACAAGTCTTCAGGTAAGAATGCATGGAGTAGTTTTGTCTTAAAAAAACTACCAAGACACCTCTTTGAAACAAAAAGACTTTATAAATTATCACATCAACATATTAGGTTTTTTAAGCTTTCTTTTTAAATAATAACCCAAAGTAAATAAACTGAATTAATAGTTTTTATTTACTTTGGTCATAAACTAAATAACTAATATCATTTTTTCAGTAAAAAAATATCAAACAGACTTGCAACCTGAATGGGATGTGTTTGTGAAAAAGGCAAAGAATGCAACATTCTTGTTTCAGAGAGATTTTATGGACTATCACTATGATAGGTTTATAGACTTTTCAGTAATGGTGTACAGAGATAAAGAACTTTACGCATTGCTTCCTGCAAATGTTGTGGGTGATAAGGTTATTTCTCACCAAGGGTTAACTTACGGGAGTTTTATACTACAAGACAAGGCGAAATTTTTCTACGCTTTTGAAGCATTTAAGGCAATGCTTGCTTTCTATGAAACAGAAGGCATAAACCTATTGGAAATAAAAGTGATACCGACATTTTACAATAAGATACCAGCAGATGAGCTAGATTATTTTCTTTATAAAGCTAACGCACAATTATTAAAAAAAGATGTGCTGATGATTATTGATTACGCAGAGCAAATAAGTTTTCAGAAAAACAGAAGGGAAGGCATTAATAAAGCATTGCGATCTGATCTTGAATTGAAGGAGGACACAAATTTTAAAGATTTTTGGAATACTGTTTTAATACCAAACTTAAATATAAAACACGGTATTAAACCTGTACATTCTTTAGAAGAAATTGAATTACTTGCCTCTCGTTTTCCTAATAATATTAAGCAAATAAATATCTATAAAGAAGGTAAAGTCGTTGCTGGGACAACAGTGTTTTTAACTGAAACAACTGTGCATCCTCAATATGTGTCTGGTAATGCAGATAAAAATGCCTATGGAAGTCTTGACCTCGCTTATGATTATATTATCAATAAGATGTGTGATGATAAGCGCTATTTCGATTTCAATATTTCTAGTGAAGCCAACGGGAAAAAAATTAATGAAGGACTAATTTTTTGGAAAGAAAGCTGTGGTGCAAGAAGCCATACTGTAAATACCTACCTTGTAGAAACATTTGTTCATAAAACATTAGATATACCTAAAACATAATACTATTTTTCATATTTATCTAAATAAGTGATGATTTAATATTGTTTAAATAGAGCATCTTGAAGATTTTTGAAATCTAGTTATCATAATTTTTATTTAACCAATTGTTGTTTTATATTTCAGAGGTTTATTTTTTTGGATTGAAAGTTCTGGAGTTAAATTAATACCACAACGTAATTTTAAATTAGATATAGAAAAAAAACATTAAGAGATCTCTAGGTATTTCAAAATTCAAAATTATGATTAAGTTTTTAGATCTAAATAAAATCAATCAACGTTTTAGAAACCAATTGCAATCTGCGTTTAGCAAATCGCTAGACGATTCGCATTTTATATTAGGACATAACGTTACCAGTTTCGAAAATGAATTTGCAGAGTATTGCGAAACCAAGCATTGTGTAGGAACAGCAAACGGATTAGATGCGTTAACACTTATTCTAAAAGGTTACATTCAACTTGGAAAACTTAACAAAGGTGATAAAGTCATTGTACCTGCAAATACGTTTATAGCTACAATTTTGTCTGTTTTACATGCGGAATTAGTTCCGGTTTTGGTTGAGCCAAACCTAGATACTTATAACTTATCTTCTAATGTTGTAAGAGAGCATCTTCAAAGTGATGTTAAGGCCATTGTAATGGTTCATTTGTATGGGCAACTAGCTGATGTTATGGGCTTAAACAAAATAGCAAAGGAACATAATTTACTTTTAATTGAAGATGCAGCACAAGCGCATGGAGCTTTGTGCAACTTTGGTAGAGCAGGAAATTTATCTCATGCAGCAGCTTTTAGTTTCTATCCAAGTAAGAATTTAGGTGCTCTTGGTGATGGTGGTGCTGTGACCACTAACGATTCTGACTTGTGCGAAACCATAAGATTGTTGCGCAATTATGGTAGTGAAGAAAAATACAAAAATAAAATTATTGGTTTCAATAGTCGATTAGATGATATGCAAGCTGCATTCTTGAGTATAAAATTAAAGTCTTTAGATAAGGATAACCAAAGGAGAAGAACTCTTGCAAAGCAATATTTAGATGGTATCACAAATTCTAAGATAAAATTGCCGCTTTATAATAATAGTCAGAGCCATGTGTTTTATGCTTTTGTTGTTGAGGTAAAAGATAGAGACGATTTTATTCAGTTTTTAAATCAGCATCAAATTCAATCATTAAGTCATTATCCTATTGCTCCGCATCAACAAAAAGCGTTATCAGAATTTTCTCATTTAAATTTGTCACTTACAGAGAAGATTCATAAAAGAATTATAAGTTTGCCAATTAGTCCTGTAATGACAGATAAAGAAGTGCAAACTGTTATCGCTGTTTTAAACACCTATTAATTGAAGAAGTTTTTTAATTATATAAATAACGAAGTTCTAGTAAAGGCCGCAAATTTGAATACGGCAAATATTAGCGTTAAGATTATTGCTGGGATTTTAATTTCTAAGTTTATTGCAGTCTATATTGGCCCTCAAGGGATGGCGCTTATTGGTAATTTAAGGAACTTTTTAAGTGCTATTCAGTCTATTGCAATTTCTGGTCTTTACAAAGGAGTGGTTAAATTTATTAGCCAGTTTAAAAACAATGCAGTAGAGCTCACAAGGACATTATCTACTGTGTTTTACTTTGGTTTTTTCTCTTCTATATCGTTGGCTTTTTTATGTTATTATAATGCTGAGTTTATTAATAATTTAATTTTTTCTACAAATTATAACTACACTTATATTATTGAGACATTAGCACTAGTCTTACCATTCTATGCGTTAAATATGTTTGCTTTCTCTATAATGAATGGGTTTTCTAAGTATAAAATATTATTGATTATTAATATTATTGGTCAGATTTTAGGACTATTAGTTACCCTACTTTTAATATGGCAAGAGAATATTGATGGCGCCTTAGTAGCAGTAGTTATTACACCAGCTCTTAATCTATTAATTACTATAGTAGGAATTGTGTTTAGGAAGAATTTAATGGCTTCTATAAAGATTTCTGAAGTAAGTTTTGCTATAATGAATAGATTAAGTCCTTATATGATTATGGCATTGGTTTCTGCAATAGCTCTACCCATTGTAATGATTATTATTAGAAATTATTTAATTGCTGAAATAGGAATTAAAGAAGCAGGTTATTGGACGGCAATGACACGCGTTTCAGATTACTATTTAATGTTTATAAATTCTTTAATGACACTTTATATTTTACCACGCTTTGCAGAAATTAATTCGCGTAGAGAATTTAGAAAAGAAGTGTTTAGTTTTTATAAGACTATAATGCCTGTATTTGCAGCAATGCTAATAGTTATTTACTTAAGCAGATCATTATTGGTTACTATACTATTTACCGAAGATTTTAGACCTGTTGAGAATTTATTTGGATATCAAATTTTAGGAGATTTTATACGTGTGCTATCTATGGTAATTGCCTATCAGTTTTTGGCTAAAAAAATGTTTGCACACTTTATTATTTTAGAAGTGTTCTTATTTGTTATTATGTATTTTTCTAGTATCTATCTTATTGATGTTTTTGGTCTTAAAGGAGCCGTAATGGGCTATTGTTTAAGTTATGTTATGCACTTTGGTATAATATTGCTAATTTTTGGCAGTTCTTTATTTGGTGTTATAACGGATGATAATATTGATAATTATTAAATTTGTATAAGTGAAACTTCCAAAATTTATTAGTAATAACCTGGCATTGAAGATTACTTCAGTTAATGCAGTTGTTATTACAATTAGATTAATTGTTTCTATTTTTATTCAGCGTCTTTTAGCCATAACTGTTGGTGAAGCTGGTATTGCAAATATTGGGCAAATGCGTAATTTATTAGCAATGTTAAGTAGTACATCCACACTTGGTACTTTTAGCGGAGTTGTTAAATATGTTGCAGAGTTTAAAGAGAACCATTCCGAGCTATCAAAATTGTTTTCTACAGCAACTGTTTTTCTATTTGTTGGGTCATTGCTTTCTTCAGCGGTTTTATTTTTTGGTGCTAATTTTCTGTCCTTATATGTTTTTAACTCCAATGAGTTTTTTTATGTGTTTCAACTGTTAGCCATTATTGTTCCTTTTATAGCATTTGGGAGATTAATAAATGGCATAATAAGTGGGTTGTCTGATTATAAGAAATATGCAAAAATTGAACTTATTAGTTACTTATTGGTTACTGCAACTCTTGTTTTTGGTCTTTATGTTTACGATTTAAAAGGGGTGTTAATAGCCATTGCTTTAGCGCCAGTAATACAACTTATAGTCTTGGGTTTTATTTTTGGAAAAACTTTAAAAAAGTATGTGAGATTTAATACTATTAAGTATAACCTTAGCTATAAAAATCAATTACTAGCATTTACTTTAATGTCTTTTGTGTCTGCTTTTTTAATCAATTTTATAGAGTTAGATATCAGAACGGTAGTTGAAGATGAAATAAATATTAATGAGGCAGGATATTGGACAGCAATTACATTCATCTCAAAAAATTATATGGTGTTTGCAACAGGTTTATTCACCTTATATGTACTGCCAAAATTTTCGAGTATTCATACTAAATCAGAATTCACAAAAGAAGTATTACATATCTATAAATCGATTCTTCCAATCTTTGGTTTAGGTATGATTCTAGTTTATGTATTAAGACACTATATTATTCAAATTATTTATCCAGATTTTACAGGCATGGAGCCTTTGTTTAAATGGCAGTTGTTAGGTGATTTTATTAGGTTGGCAGCATTGGTTTTGACTTATCAGTTTTTAGCAAAACGAATGGTTAAGAGTTTTGTAATTACTGAATTAATTTCACTTGCATTATTTTACGGACTTTCCAAATTTTTTATTCAGAGCCATGGTACTGAAGGAGTTGTAATAGCACATTTTGTTAGATATATAATTTACTTAATCATTGTAGCAATAGTAGTTTGGATGTACTTTAATAAACAAGATAAGAGCAAAATAAATGCGTAAAATCTGCAATTTATATATAGACAATAAACCTTTTCAGTTCAGTGTTGAAGGTGAATTTTTCTGGTGAAAACCGAAGGTTTTATATCCTAAAGTAGATAATGTACTTTCTAATATGCTATGGGAAAATGATGGCTTTAGTGTTGTTAAAGCTTTTGAAGGTGATGAGTTTAAGAACCTTCAAAATTCTATACGACAAATTATTATTGGTGCTTTAAAAGATAATAATATTTCAGTTGACTCTTCAATATTTCAATTAAAAGACTATCATAAATATGTTACGACTAATGAGCTTCATAATGAGGTGGTAACTATTACTAGAAATTTAGAAACATCAGATTTTAATTTTGATATCGATTTGCTAGCCAAACGTTTTGGTGATATTTTGGGCTACAAATTAACGTCTTGGGTAGAAGAACTTCAGAAATCGCATATTCAGATTAGAATTAGCAGACCAAATTCGCTAGATATTAATCCACCACACAGAGATGGATATTTAAGCTATTGGGAAGATATTGTAAATGTGTGGTTGCCAATTGAAGGCTGTAACAAAAAATCGTCTTTACCAGTAGTGCCAGAAAGCCATTTATTGCCAGAAAATGAAATCTTAAGAACTGAAAGTAAAGGAGCTAAAATTAATGGTAATGTGTATTATGTGCCTTGTATTTTAGAAACTAAAGATGGGCCAATACAAATGATCAGGCCAAATCCAAAAGAAGGTGAAGCTTTACTGTTCACGCCTTTTTTAATCCATGGAGCAGCAATAAATCAGAATGAAGACGATACAAGGATTTCATTAGAATTACGATTTCCTAGAGTAATATGTTAATACCATATAAACTTCAAAATAACCGATTAAATTCGTTTCTATTTCTTAATATTTCAATCTAATATAGAAACCTAACTTATGTTATGCTTAGATTTTATATCTCATCTAAAGAAAATACAATTCAAATTTATTACAATCATTTTAAACTTCATTTGGTATAAGACCACTTTTTCAAATATTGTTTAGCACAATTAATATGATCGTGATGTGTTTCTACAAACTCACGAGCTTTTTTTGAGATATCTATTAGTTTCTCTGGGTTTTCAATTAACCATTCTAATTTTAATGCAATTGCTTCTGCATCAAGTAAAGCATTAATTACAATGGTGTCTTTTTCTACGTTATAATAATCTTCCCATTCTTGCTCTGCTCCTGTAAACACAACCTTACCCTTTGCCATAGCTTCTAAGGCATTAAAACCTTGATCGTAAGCATATACTTGGTCTAATAAGATGTGAGCTTTGTCAAAACTTTTAATATAGTCTTTGTATGGTAAATTTTTAACAACTATAATTTCAACTTTATCTGAATGTTTTTGAGAAATAATAGCTAATGCATCTTCAAAAATATCATTTCCTTTTTTGTAATAATTGTAAGTGTTAATGCCATGAAAAATGATAATTTTATCTTCAATTTTTGGAGCTTTATAAATTAATTTACTCAAATCAATGGCATGTGGAATCATGCCTAAATATTTAGGATGGTCTATTAACGGAATATGATAATCTAAATCGTTAGCAATAACTCCTTCAATTTTATTGAAAATGTGTGTGTGTAATTTTAAATGGTGAGAAGTTAAATAACTTAGGGCTGGTGAAAAGTCCTTTTTAGAACCTTTATTTTCAAAATATGGAGTCAGTATAGAATATCTAAATTTCTTATCAAAAGCATAAGAGACACTTGGGTAGTCTAAGCCGCACGATAATAGATAGAATGGGCAATTATTCCATTCTTTAAGCCAATTAAATATTTGATGATGGCTTTTTCTGTCAAAGCTAAAAGGAGCTTCATTAACCAGTTGTACAATATCATAATTTGAGAGTTGCTTTCTTTTAGCTTTTATTTGTTTTTTTATTGAAATAGCAAATAAATCTATTTTAAATAATTTGTAGAGTAAGATTCGAAATTTTCTAATTAAAAAAGAGTTGAAATAATCTTTTAGATCTATATCTACATCTACTTTTTTAAACCCATCTGTAGTGCCAACAACTATAGCTTCATGCCCAAGTAATTCTAATCCTTTTTTTATGTTTAATTGCGCTTTGTTGTATTCGCCAACTAATAAAACTCTCATTAATATGTTTACATTTGTGTTAAAGATAAGTGTTAATGATAAAACACAATAATTTAAAAATTTGCATTGTTGTTACATCTCTATGTAACGGAGGAACAGAGAAATTTGGCGCTACTTTATCAAATATACTTAATAATTTGGGATACGATGTGTATGTATTTACCACAAAAGACTGTGTGGATTACAAATATTCTGGTAAACTTTATAACTTAGAAAAAGAAACACAAAGTAAGAATGACTTTAAAAAGCTAATGAATATGTATATGTTTTTTAAAAAACATAACTTTAATACTATTATAGATAATAGAGCCAGACGCGTTTTTAGTAAAGAATTTTTGATATACCGAATGATTTATAACACATCCAATGTTATAAGTATGGTGCATAATCACAATATAAGTAATTACTTTCCTGGTAATAAAGCCATGTCAAATATGGTGTATAAAAGCAATAATACTTTTGTAGGTGTAAGTAGAAAAATTAAGGAAAATATAGTTGATACTTTTGGGTTTAAGAATGTGAAATATCTATATAATCCAATAGATTTAAAGGATATTAAAATTAAAGCTAGCAAGCCCAATGAGGATCTAGACTATAAGTACATACTATATTTTGGTAGACTAGAAGAAGAGTCAAAAAACCTAACGTTATTAATTAAGAGTTACAAATCATCTGATCTTAAACAAAATAAAGTAAAGTTGATAATTATGGGAAAAGGCGAGGATTATGACTATTTAAATAATCTTGTCAAGGAATTAGATTTAGAAGATGATGTTATTTTTAAATCGTATCATCCAAATCCATTTCCATACATAAGCAATGCCTTATTTACTGTTTTGAGCAGTAGATATGAAGGTTTTCCTATGAGTATTATAGAATCTTTGGCTACTGGGACACCAGTTGTTTCTGTAGATTGTCCGTCTGGTCCAAACGAAATAATTGAGAATAGCAGTAATGGTATATTAGTTGAGAATAATAATATCTTAGCACTTTCCAATGCATTTAATGCGTTTTTAAACGATGATGCGTTATATAAAAAATGTAAAGAAAATACAGTTTCTAGTGTTAAACACTTAGACGTTAATGTCATTGCTAAAGCATGGCAAAATTTATTAGAAAATGAATAGAACAACTATTAAAGATTGTCAATTAATAAATATCCCAAAAGTACATGATGAACGTGGTAGCCTTGGTGTTATAGAGAAATCTATAATTCCATTTTCTATGAAACGCGTTTATTATTTATACGATGTGCCAAATGATAGTTTTAGAGGAGGGCACGCACATAGAAAGCAAGAATCTATAATAATAGCGCTTAGTGGTAGTTTTGAAGTTGTTTTAAACGATGGTAATGCTAAAAAAAAAATTGCTTTAAACAAACCAAATCAAGCATTATATATACCAAAGGGAATTTGGCGTGAGATTGAAAATTTTTCTTCTGGTTCTGTCTGTTTGGTCATTGCATCTACAGAATTTAGTGAAGATGATTATATTAGAGAGTATGAGACTTACAAGTCATTTAAAGGCTGATATGTAAATGTTATTTTTTATTAAGGTTGCCTGAATTTTTTTCAACCCAATCAAAACATTACTAGGTAAATAGAGTAGTAGTTTTTGTTTAAAATTTAAGTTTGAAATAAGAATCTGTTTTTTAGCAGTTTTATAAATATCAAACTCTTTTAGTGTTTTACATCTAATTGCCAAAGCATACCTGTTAATATCGAGATAACGTTTTAGACCATCGTTTTTCGCTTCTTCAGTTTTATAACTATTAATAAAATTGAGACGAATTAAGTTTGTCTCTTTTTTTGTTAAGCTATCATGAATATAGTATCTGTAAGACATCGTTAAATTAGGATTAAAAGAAACTTTATAACGCAATGCTAATTTAATCCATAGATCTAAATCTTCTGAGGTATCTAAATTTGCATCAAATCCACCAACAGAATTAAATTTATCTTTACAAAATCCCACAGCAGATGTCCATGCTACTGAATTAATAATACTGGCCGTAAAAAAGTCTCTCACTATTAGGCAATCCGTTTTATAGCTAAAGTTAAACTTAGCATTTCGTTTTGTTTTTTCGTCTAAATAGATTTCGTAATTGTTACAATATAATCCAGCATCTGGAAATTGAATTATTTGAAGTTTTAATGCCGTTAAATGATTGTTGTACCAAATGTCATCTGCATCTAACAACGCGATATATGTTCCTTTAGCGTAAGAGATTCCTTTATTCCTTGCTACTGATACACCTTTGTTCTCTTGGCGATAGAGTCTTAATCTTTTATCTTCAAATCGTTTTACGATAGCGACGCTGTTATCTGTGGAACCATCATCTACAACAATGATTTCGAAATCTAAAAAATCTTGATTTATTATGCTTTGTAGTGTTTCTTCTATGTATTTAGATTTGTTGTAGAGAGGAATAATAATAGAGAAATAAGGCATTATTTTTTTGATTTTATGGTGCAAAAAAAGCCTAAACGATAAAAATCAAAAAGGAACAATGATGGCGAAGAAGAATCAAAATTCTTGAGCATGAGTTTTTTAGTGGCCTTAAAACAAAACGCTATAAAGTTAACAAGATAAAATTTTGAAAACATATTATAGTAATAATAGATTTTAGAATCATTTAGAGCAATCTTGTTTGTTGATGATAAATAACTAAGATTCTCTAAGCCAATCTCTATTTTTTTTATGTAAACTTTTGATTTTTCCTTACTAAAGTGAATAACAGAGTTTTTGATAGGAGTTATAGTAATCGCGTTATTTTCTAGATTTTTAAAGAAAATTACGTCTTCGTAACCATATTTCCGTATAGTTTCATCAAATAAATTTTTTAGCATTACCTCCTTTTTGATAAAAAAATTTGATGAACACATAAATTTGTATTCCCTTTTTTTAGTGTAAAGCCATCTTAATTTATATGGCTTTTTTGGTATTTCTTTCTCATTTGTAATTCCCCCATATACAACATCAGAAGAAATATGATGTATATAGTTTTCTATAAGGGTTGGGTGTTCGGGAAGAACGTCGCAATCTAAAAACAAGAGGTGTTCAAATTTTGAATCTTTTGCTAGTTTATTTCTTATTTGCGATCGTCCAATATTAGATGCTAATTCTTTAAAGGTACAGTTCTCTATGTTGTTAATGTTTGCATTTTGTAAATTATGATAAGATTTAGAACCGTCATCATATACTAATATTTCGTAATTAATATGGCAAGAGTTACATTGTTTATGTAAAATTTTTGCCAATGCTACGACATTGTAGTTGTATGAAGGAATAAGTATAGAAAGCATAGATTAACTTTTGCGTTGTACAACCTCAAACACTTTGTTTTCGTCACACTTTAAAGTTTTACTCGGATATTTTAGGAGCAAAGCATAATCGTGTGTTGCCATTAAAATAGTATTACCATTTTTATTAATGTCTTGCAGCACTTCCATAACCTCAATACTAGTTTGTGGATCTAGATTACCTGTAGGTTCATCTGCTAAAATAAGTTCTGGGTCATTTAATAAAGCTCTTGCTATAGCAATGCGTTGCTGCTCTCCACCAGATAATTCGTGAGGATATTTATAACCTTTTGTTTTCATGGCGACCTTTTCTAAAACAGTTTCAATACGCTCTTTTATTTTTTCTTTCTCTTTCCAGCCCGTCGCTTTTAGCACAAATTCTAGATTTCCATTTATTGTTCGGTCTGGTAATAATTTAAAATCCTGAAATACAATACCCAGCTTTCGTCTTAAAAACGGAATGTCCTTCTCTTTCATGGTTCTTAAATTAAAATCGACAATAGAACCTTCTCCTTCTGTCAACTCTAAATCGCCATAAAGCGTTTTCATAAAACTACTTTTTCCGCTTCCTGTTTTACCTATAAGATAAACAAAATCGCCTTTTTGCATCTCAAAATTTACCTTAGAAAGCACCATACTCTCACCTTGGTATATAGTAACATTTTGAAGTTGTAAAACGGTTTCAGACATATTTATGGCTTAGAATTTGATAAGTGTAAATGTATTATTAATAAAATCAAATATCAAATGAACATTAAATAGATTAACGCTAAATATATTCATTTAATATATTGGGCATTTTAACATTTAATAAGTTCGTTTATAATTATACAGAATTTCTACCGTTATAGGTTTTGTATTGAATTATATTTGAAACATCAATAAATAATAATCAAAAAACGAAGCTAATGCTATTTTTAAAAAGACAATTAATCATCGTTTTTCTTACCTTTTCATTACTTGGTATTGCCCAAAAATCAGCAATTTATACCAGCAATTTACAAGACTATCAGAAAGCTTTAACCTTATACAATAACAAGCAATATAAAGCTGCTCAGTCTCTATTTGACGATGTTAAATACAATACAGATGATGTAACTATAAAATCTGATTGCTCATATTACATTGCTAATTGTGCAGTACGGTTAAACCAAAAAAACGCAGACGATTTAATAGCTGAATTTGTTGAAGAATATCCGACAAGCACAAAGCGAAATACGGCTTATTTAGATGTTGCAGACTATTATTTCGAAAACTCAAAATATCCGTATGCTCGTAAATGGTATGAAAAAGTAGATGAAATTAGTATTGCACGTTCAGAAAAAGATAGATTCAATTTTAATTATGGCTATGCTTTGTATTCAACTAGAAGTAAGAAGCAAGCGACTAAGTATCTAAATAGAGTTGTAAATTCTAAAGAATATGGATCGCAAGCCAAATATTACATTGGTTATATGGCTTACGAAGGTGATGACTATGATACAGCCAATGTGTACTTTGACCAGGTAAGCGATAATGAAAAGTATAAAGAGAAGTTATCTTATTATCAAGCCGACTTAAACTTCAAATTAGGAAAGTTTGAAAAAGCGATTGAACTAGCTGAAGAGCAATTACCAAAAAGTAATACTAATGATAAGTCTGAATTATCAAAGATTATTGGAGAGAGTTATTTTAATCTTCAAAAATATACAGAAGCTATACCTTATTTAAAAGATTACAAAGGCAAGCAACGAAAATGGAATAATACAGATTACTACCAATTAGGTTATGCCTATTACAAGCAAAATGATTTTGAAAGTGCAATTTCAGAATTCAATAAAATTATTGATGGTAATAATTCTGTTGCTCAAAATGCCTACTATCATTTAGGCGAAAGTTATATTAATTTAGATAAGAAACAAGAAGCCTTAAATGCCTTCAGAAATGCATCAGAAATGAATTATAACACAAAAATTCAAGAAGATGCTTGGTTAAACTACGCTAAGATTAGTTACGAAATTGGTAATCCTTATCAGTCAGTACCACAAGTTCTAGCAGGTTATTTAGATGAATACCCTGAAACAAGTTATAAAGAGGAAATTGAGACTTTATTAATTGATTCTTACATCACTTCAAAAAACTACAAAGAAGCCTTAGTTCTTTTAAAAGGGAAGAACAGTTTTGAAAATAAAGTGGCTTATCAAAAAGTAGCTTTTTTAAGAGGTATTGAATTGTATAACGAAACGAAGTATAATGAAGCCTTAGCTTTATTTAATAGTTCACTAAAAGAACCAAGAGATCCTATTTTTGTAGCGAAAGCAACTTTTTGGAAAGCTGAAACCGAATATAACCTAACCAATTATAACGATGCATTAATTGGCTTTAAACAATTTAATGGATTAGCAGAAGCTTCAAGTTTACAAGAAAATGAAAACTTAAATTATAACTTAGCTTACACCTATTTTAAGTTGAAAGATTATTTGAATGCTTCAAGTTATTTTCAAAAATTTATAGATAAGAATTCAAGTGATAGACTACGTAGAAATGATGCTTACTTAAGATTAGCAGATGGTTATTTTGTATCTAGTAAATATCAAAGTGCTATTAGCGCTTACAATAAAGCGATTCAGATTAATGAGATTGAAACGGATTATGCAGCGTTTCAAAAAGCGATGAGTCAAGGTTATTTAGGAAAGAGTTCTGCTAAAATATCAGAATTAAAAACCTTTATAGAAGGATATCCTAAATCAGCATTACGAGATGATGCCATGTATGCATTGGCAAATTCTTATGTAAAAGCTAACGATACAGATAAAGCGATGCAGATGTATGATCGATTAAATTCTGAATACAGAAGAAGTGCGTTTACATCTAAAGCGTTATTGCGTCAAGGATTGGTTTACTACAACGGAAATGATAATGAACGAGCGCTTAATAAGTTTAAAAAAGTAGCTAAGGATTTTCCAGGAACAGGTGAAGCTGTTCAAGCCGTTTCTACAGCACGATTAATTTATATCGATTTAGGTAAGGTAGATGAATATGCAGCTTGGGTAAGAACATTAGATTATGTTGAGGTTACAGATGTAGAATTAGATAACACTATGTATTTATCTGCAGAAAAACCCTATTTAGATAACGATACAGATAAAGCGATTCGTCAATTTAATAAGTATCTCAATCAATTTCCAAGAGGAATTCACGTCTTAAAATCACATTTCTACTTAGCACAATTATATTATAAAAAGGATTTGTTTGATAATGCACAACCACATTATAAATATGTTGTAGAGGCTTCAAAAAGTGAATACACAGAACAGGCTACAGTAAAGTTATGTGAGATTTATTTAAACAATTCTAATTGGTCTAAGGCAATTCCTGTATTAAAGGCTTTAGAAGAAGCTGACTATCCTCAAAACGTTTTATACGCTCAATCTAATTTAATGAATGCCTATTATCAAACTGAAGATTATTCTGCTGCACAAAATTATGCAGATAAGGTATTGACCAATTCTAATTTAGATACTAAAGTAAAGAGTGATGCTAAAATAACCATTGCACGTTCTGCTATTAAAACTGGCAATGAAGCGAAGGCAAAAAGCGCATATGCCGATTTAGAAAAAACAGCAACTGGTAGTGTGGCTGCAGAAGCTTTATTCTACAATGCTTATTTCAAAAATAAAGACGGGAAATTTGAAGCTTCTAATACAAAGATTCAGAAACTAGCTAAAGATTATAGCAGTTATAAATATTATAGCGCAAAAGGTCTAGTGGTTATGGCAAAGAACTTCTACGCTTTAGGTGATGCGTTTCAAGCGACCTACATTTTAGAAAGTGTGATTTCTAATTTCCCGGATTTTGATGATGTGGTAGAAGAAGCAACTACAGAATTAAATAAAATAAAAGCTGAAGAAGCGAAGACAAATTCATCTATTGAGACTGATGATAACTAAAATCCCTTTGAAAAAAGGGATCTCATAGTCGAAAATCCAATACCAATATTGAAGTAATGAAAAACTATAAAAACAACATACTATTTTTCTTAATTATAATAATGTCGATTTCACTCACCTCATGTGGAAATGACGATAACAATCAAGACGAAGATGTGTTTGCCGCTTGTTGTTCAGGTGAGCCTGCATTTGGACCAGATGTTGATAATCTGGATCAATCGGAAGGAGAAATTGTAGTGGACAATTTATTTACACCAAATAATGATGCATTTAATGATCGATTGCAAATCGAAAACATTGAGTTCTACAGTAATCATATTGTTACTATTTACAACAATGAAGACGAGGTTGTTTTTGAAAGCAATGATTATGGCAGTGACTTAAATGAACTTTTTCCAAATGTACCTTATGGTGAGTTCGGTGTTGAAGGTATGCCAGATGGAACATATAAGTACAAAGTTATCGTTGAGAATGAGCAGACCTTTTCTAAGTCAGGCTTTTTCTGTTTGTTTACAAATAATCCTGTAATAGAACAAAATTTTGCTGAATGTGAACCTTTACAACAAGGAGAATTCGATCCAATATTAACAGGTTTATAGAATGAAATAGATTCAATCAAATCAAATACTATGAAAATCAAGTTTTTAATTTTTATAATCATAATATCAAATAGTATCATGTTCGTCAATGCCCAAGAGCGAACCAAAGATACCATTGACGACCAAGTTGTAAATGTGATAAAACCATACACTCCAACAATTTCAGATGCCTTTAAAATTAAAGACACACCGAAATTGACGGATTCTAATACAGTGAAGAAAAAGGAAGTGAAATACAATATTTTTTCAATTCCTGTAGCATCTACGTTTACACCTGCAAAAGGAAGAGCTGCAAAAGTAGATAAGGCTAAAGCTGTGAAATTATACGACAACTATGCGTCTTTAGGTGTTGGATCTTACACTACGATTTTAGGTGAAATCTATTTAAATCATGAGTTGAGTAGTACAGAAAATGTTGGTGGCTATTTTAGCCATCATTCGTCTGCAGGAGGAATTGAAGACTTGCTTTTAGATGATGATTTTACCAAAACAAGTTTAAATGCATATTACTCTCAAAAGTTAAGAAACTTCTCATGGAAAATAGATGCTGGTTTCGATTTGCAAACTTATAATTGGTATGGCTTACCTCAAAATTACTTCGGACAAGCAGAAGCTGATGCGATTGATCCTGGTCATTCATTTAATAGTTTTAATATAGGTGGAAAACTAAAGTTTGATGATGCTATTATAAAAGATGGAAGTGTGCTTTTTAGACGTTTTGGCGACGATCAAGATTCAGGAGAAAATCGATTTATAGCCAAGACAAGTTTTAGTGTTCCTATAAAAAGTGAAGAAATAAATACGGAATTTAATATCGATTATATAGGTGGAAGTTTTGATAAGGATTTTAGCGGAAGTGGTGAACTTAAATATGGTAATATAATATTCGGTTTAGCACCATCATATCAATTAACACAAGATGATTTAACAGTAGATTTGGGTTTAAAATTAGTTTATTTAAATAATACCGAATTAAGTGATAACAAGTTCTTTATTTACCCAAATATTGAAGCGTCATATCGTTTAGTTGATGAAATTTTAATCGCTTATGGTGGTATTAAAGGAGACTTAATTCAGAATTCATATTACGATTTTGCTAATGAAAACCCATTTGTATCTCCAACCTTGTTTGTTGAACCAACAGATCAAGCTTACAAAGGTTTCGTAGGTTTAAAAGGAAAGCTGTCTAATAATGTGAGTTATAACATTAAGGGAAATTATTACGCAGAGAATGGAAAAGCGCTTTATAAGGTTAATGATGCACAAACCTTCGCTACAGAGAACTATCAATACGGAAATTCGTTTGGTGTGGTTTACGATGACGTTACGACCTTTTCAGTTGCTGGAGAATTAAACATTGATGTCAATAGAAATTTCACTTTAGGTTTTAAAGGTGAATATTTTAGTTATAATACAGATACACAAGCTGAAGCATGGAATTTACCAGATATTACAGGTTCTATATTCTTAGATTTCCAGATTTCTGAACAATGGTATGCTGGCGCAAGTGCCTTTTTTGTTGGTGAACGAAAAGACCAAAGTTCAATTGTTGGTACTTTAATATTTGAGCCACCAACGACAATAACCTTAGATAGCTATTTCGATGCTAACGCACATGTAGGTTATAAGGTTAACGATCAGCTTTCTGCTTTTGCTAAAGTGAATAATATTGCTAATCAAAATTATCAGCGTTGGTTAAATTTCCCTGTGCAAGGGATTCAGTTTTTAGCTGGAGCCACTTATCAGTTTGATTTTTGACACGCATTGTCATTCTGAACTTGTTTCAGGATCTCAATATAGATTCCGAATCAAGTACAGAATGACAAACCTTTAGAATAGTTTCGCTAAAAAATCAAAATGCTCACCATCCATAACTTTTTCACATTTCAACCCAACTGTTAAACAAGCGGTTTTTAAAGTTTCAAAATCGAGATACAACCATTTCATTGGCACTTCTTGTTCGCCTTTATAACTGAGATAATAATCGAGTTCTCCAAGATAGCCATTATTTATATCTATCCAAGTTGCACCATCTTCATCTTCGTACATATAAGAAATATCAGAAGAATCAATTAGAATTTGTCCATTAGGTTTTAGAAGCGATTTTAAATGCTTCAAATATTTAGAAACCTCAGATAATTCTTCAAAAATTCCTGTGCCATTCATTAAGAGTAAAATGGTATCAAATGTTTCAGTTTCTTCTAATAGTGGTTTTAATTCAGCATTTAAAACACCACGTTTTTTTGAAACTTCTATAGCGCCTCTAGAACTGTCAATAGCTTCTATATTAAAACCCTTTTCTTGCAGCCAAAGTGCATGGTTTCCTGTTCCACAACCAACATCTAAAACAGTTCCTTTTGCTAATTGAAGCGCTTTTTGTTCAAGCTTTGGCATTTCAGAATAGTCTCTAAACAAATAGGGAAGTGGTAATACGTCTTCATCCGAGATGTTAGTAGAAGTAATAATATCTTCAGAATACTTTCCGTAGTAATAATCTAATAAGGCGGTTCCGAATAAATCTTTCATAATTATGTCATTGCGAACATAGTAAAGCAATCTGTACGTTATAATTTATGAGATTACCACGTCACTTTGTTCCTCGTAATGACGTGTAAATTTGTATTTTTACAGTATGCAAGACCAAATCAATAATCTTCCAAAGCTCGCCAAAGATAAGCATAAGGAGAATAAAACTTTTTTCACAAAACTAAAAAAGAAACCACCAAAGCAGTTAGATTATTTAATGCAGGAGTTGCACAAGGAAGAATTTGAGCGTACAGATTGTTTAGACTGTGCTAATTGCTGCAAAACCACAGGGCCATTATTTACAGATAAAGATATTATGCGTATTGCAAAAAGCTTTAAAATGAAAGAACAACAATTCATTGAAACCTATTTGCGATTAGACGAAGAAAACGATTATGTATTGCAATCTGTACCATGTACATTTTTAGGAGCAGATAATTATTGCTCTATATACGAAGTTAGACCAAAAGCTTGCAGAGAATTTCCGCATACAGACAGAAAAAAATTTCAGCAGATTTCTAACTTAACATTGAAAAATGTGGCTGTTTGTCCTGCAGCATATAATATTGTTGAAGAAATGAAAAAGCGAATTCAATTTTAATTACATAATTAGTATTCGGAATAATTATTGATGCATAGAAAATTAAAAATACTTATGAAAAGGAAAATAATAAAAACCATATTTCTATTATTAGTAGTAAACCTGTCGTATTCGCAATCCTGGATGACCTCATTAGATATTGCACAAAAATTAGCTACAGTTCAAAACAAAATGGTGCTTATGGTTTGGGAGGAAACGACTAAATATCCATATCATGTTTTAGTGAATGATGATAAAGGCAGAACACTTGTTATTGAAAACTTATTTGAAGATGAAAATCTAAGTCCATTAATATGGAAAAGCTTTGTGCCAGTTATCGTCAGTGAAGATCAATATGCTGATTTGTATATGGAGATAAAAAACAAACGAAAACAAAATTATATTGATAAATTTAACGATGACTCCATAAAAATAATGGATATAAATGGTAATATTTTAAATGTTTCTAATTCTTCTCAGGGCTTTCAAAATATTACAAATTTAATTGAGACTTATGCTTTAAATACACAATTTTTAGCACTAGAGTTAACAGGTTACAAAAAGGAGAAGAATTTCTATTCAGCCTATTATTTAGCATCAAAATATATAGATTTTACATTGTATGCTGATGAAAAATTAAGACCTGAGCTTATCAATTTAGCTGACATCTATTTAGGCGAAGCTGTGGCTTCATTAGAAGAGGATATTGAGGAAGATAAGCTAACCTTAAAACAAAGAGTTGAGCTTTTAAAAATTCAGGAATATTTAGTTTTAAAACGACCAAAAAAAGTATTGAGGCAATTAAATAGAATAGATGCCGTAAACATAGATAACACTAATAAAACATTTGTTGCTTTTCTGTATTATACAGCATATAGTATATTGAAAAATGAAAGTAAAACTAAGATATGGAAAGCTAAAGTTTCTTTAGTAAATTTGAAAAAAGCACAAATGATTATTAATCTTAATTCTTAAGTTTATTTGGAGTCTATCATTACTTATTTTGAAACTATTCCTTCATTACATAGAAGCATTATCTTAGTTGGAGGTCTTACATTTTTTTGGTTATTAGAAAGTGGTTTACCTTTATTTAAGTTTAAATATAAAAAGTGGAAGCACGCTATACCTAATCTCTTCTTTACCCTTACAACAATTATAATCAACTTTGGTTTGGCATGGATATTATTGAGTACAGCAGAATGGGTTAAGGTTAATGATTTCGGAATTATAAATTGGTTGCCGCAAATGCCTTTATGGTTATATGCTTTTCTAGGAGTGTTATTCCTCGATTTTTTTGGTGCTTATTTGGCCCATTTTGTTGAGCACAAGGTTAAACCATTATGGATGGTGCATTTAGTCCACCATACAGACCATAAAGTAGATACAACGACTGCCAACAGACATCATCCAATAGAAAGTCTCATTAGGTTTTTATTTACGCTTATTGGAGTAGTTGTAGTAGGTACACCAATAGCGTTAGTGTTTTTATATCAATCAATGTCTTTGGTGTTTACCCAATTTACTCATGCAAATATTAAAATTCCAAAAGGTTTAGATAGAGCACTTAGTTATTTCGTTGTATCACCAGACATGCACAAAATTCACCACCACTATAGATTACCTTATACAGATTCTAATTATGGGAATATCTTTAGTATTTGGGATCGCATATTTGGAACTTACATGTATATGGAAAGAGAAAAATTAGTTTATGGCGTTGATGTTTTTCCAGATGAAAAGAAGAATAGCAATATCTCAGATCTATTGAAACAGCCCTTCAAGAAGTATGAAAAACCTACACTTTCATCTGATAATGAAAGATAGCATTTATCAAGATATAATCGTTTTCTAAAATAGTTATAATCAATACAAACAATAGGATATAGCTTGCGTAGATTTATGCTTGATAATTCTTAAGCATTAGAGTTATTAACAGACTTATTAACAAATCATGGTATTTCCACTAATATTTTTGTAGTTGGTGGGTATTCTCACATTTTTAGACACTAACTACTTATGTTTACTTCGGATTAATTAATTAATTAATTATTGTTGAGCTTAAAAACCCTTATGTATAACATAACACCATGCTGCATTGAAAAATTTAGTCCGTATTTGTCTCGTCTTAGTCCTCATATTTTTATTAAGCTTCACGCTTCAGGCACAAGAAGACTATGCTAAGCTCGAGAAAAACAAAAACATACAAGCTAAAGGTTTAATTCATAAATTGAATAAAACTAAAGATACACTCATACTTCAAAGCGATAAAAAGATTAGTTACCTGTATTCTATTAATAAAGATTACGGAAGAGATTTTGATTTCTATATAAATACGACGTCTTATAAATTACCCTTAAATATATTACCAATAGGAAAGCACGTTTTCGTTGCCGTACAATCACCAAAGCGTATTGTTTTTGTAATAAGAATTTTAAAAGAGATTCCTAAAGAAAAACCTTCAGAAATAACTGCTAAAGATATTATTGCAACGGAACCTGTAAAAGTTGTTAGTGCAGGAACAAACGAGTAAGTTATTCATAGATAAGATAAGCTTCTCTCATTTTAGTGTAGTTATCTATATCATCTTTCCAACTCGCTTTTATTTCGGTTTCTGTTAAACCATCTTCTATTTGTTTTTGTAATTTCGCAGTTCCTGCATGAATCGTAAAGTTAGAGGTATTAAAAAATTTAGATTTATCTGTCGCATTAGTATAAGCATCCATTATATACTTTAAAGTAAAACGGCGTTCTGCTTTTATATCAGATAAATTAACACCATAACAAATTTCACCCTTGTGCTTAGGGTATTTCGCACCAAAATTGGCTTCAGGTGTGTAATTAAATTGATAGTAGTTTTTATCTAAAAATGGTGCGCCATAGCGTTGAAACTGAAATTCAGTACCTCTACCAGCATTAATATTTGTGCCTTCAAACAAGCCTAAACTAGGATATAATGTTATCGACTGATCGTTTGGTAAGTTTGGAGAAGGTCTTATGGGTAAGCTATAAGTACTATCATGATTATAGTTTTGCATTTCTACAATAGTAATATTACAAGTCAATTCATTTTTTAACCAAGCTTCACCGTTTATCATTTTTGCATATTCACCTATGGTCATGCCATGCACTAAAGGAATAGGATGCATGCCTAAAAAACTGCTATGCTTTTTTTCTAAAACGGGACCATCAACATAATTACCATTAGGATTTGGTCGGTCTAAAATTAGTAGAGGAATATTTTGCTCTGCACAAGCTTCCATAACGTAGTGTAATGTTGAAATATAAGTGTAAAAACGAACACCAACATCTTGAATATCAAAAACCATAATATCTAAATTTTCTAGCTGTGCTTTTGTTGGTTTTTTATGTTTACCATGGAGCGAATGAATCGATAAATCAGTTTTGGTGTCTTTTCCGTCTTTTACCAATTCGCCAGCATCTGCAGTTCCTCTAAATCCATGTTCGGGTGAGAATACTTTTTTGATATCAATATTTAACGCTAAAAGTGAATCTACAAGATGAGTATAGTCATTCATTCCTTTTTCAAGATGACTAAAATGAATTTCTTTAAAAGGTTCTTCAATAAAAATAGAATCTAATGACTCCTTGAAAATTACTGAAGTCTGATTAGCTACTATACCAACTCGCTTACCTTCGAGTAGAGGTAAATACTGTCCTGTTTGGTTAGCTCCAACAACTATCGCTTTGTCATCCTGAACTTGTTTCAGGATCTCATTGGAAGACAACTCATCGACCTTCCGTCCTCCGTCTTCTGTCTTCATACGATTCGCGCAAGAAATCGCTATCAAAACAAATAATAAAACTGTATTTTTGAAAACCTTAAAACGCATGTCTGGTTTTGAATTTTGAGTTGTTTATAGCTAAACGCATTATTAGTAATAAAGCGTATAAAAGTAGTGTTTCGGCACCAATAATTAAAATTGGTATTGCTGCAATTGCTATTGGTGTAATTGTGATGCTTATTGCGATTGCTACAGGTTTGGGTTTGCAGCAAAAAATTAGAGATAAAGTAGTGGCCTTTAATGGCCATATAGAAATTACAAATTACGATACAAATGCATCAGATGAGTCTCAAGTACCAATTTCTATAAATCAAGAGTTTTATCCAAAGTTTCAAACTATTGAAGGTATAAAACACATACAAGGAGTAGCTAAAAAGTTTGCAATCATCAGAACCGAAACCGATTTTGAAGGTGTTGTTGTTAAAGGAGTAGGTGCAGACTACAACTGGGAATATTTTAAAGAATTTTTAATAGATGGTCGCCTGCCAGATTATACACAAAAGCGTAATGAAGAAATTTTAATTTCTAGCTATCAAGCGAATCGTTTAGGTTTTAATGTGGGTGAAAAAGTACAGGTATCATTTCCTGATAAGTTAGCAGCAGCGCGTTCTAGAATTATGTCTTTTAATATCGTAGGAATTTATAATTCTGGCTTTCAAGAATTGGATGAAAAATTCTGTATTATAGATTTAAGACATATTCAACGACTCAATAAATGGGAAGCCGACCAAATAGGAAATTTTGAAGTCTTTGTTGAAGATTTTTCAGATCTTGAAGAGATAACAATACAGGTATATAAAGATATTCCATCGTTGCTTAATGCGGTTCCAATAACTCAAAAGTATTATGCTATTTTTGAATGGATTAAAATTTTTGATAATAACACTTATGGTATTATCGCTATAATGATAATCGTTGCTGGTATAAATATGATAACCGCTTTGTTGGTGCTTATTCTAGAGCGGACTTCAATGATTGGTGTTTTAAAAGCTTTAGGGAGTTCTAATTGGACGATTAGAAAAGTCTTTCTCTACAATGCATCGTATTTAATTGGTCTTGGTTTACTATGGGGAAATATTATTGGTTTAGGGCTTTTGTTTGCACAGAAGTATTTTAAGCTATTTCCTCTTAATCCAGATACATATTACGTTAGTGAAGCACCTGTTTATATAAGTTGGGATTATATTTTATTACTTAATATTGGCACATTTTTAGTTTGCTTATTAATGCTTTTAATTCCTTCAGTTATTATCTCTAAGATTTCACCTGTTAAAGCAATTCGCTTTGATTGAATTGGCTATTAGCTTATAGGTGTTGGCTATTAGCTCTACTCAACCATATTCATTACTAAGCTAAAATTTAAAGGCTAATAGCAAAGGGTTAGAAAAAACATAACTAACTTTTAACTTTCATTCGAAAAGATTTCCCTTAAATTTGCACCGCAAAAAAGAATTATGAAGCGAGCCTAAAAGAAAGGCTTAATAATTGGGAAAATATTTTAAAGGCGAACACATTTCACCTTTAAAAACAATAAAAAATTGAAATGGACTACGCAGAAAATATATTAGGTACAATAGGAAATACACCATTAGTAAAAATGAACAAGCTAGTAGAAGACTTACCTTGTTTTGTACTCGCTAAATACGAAACTTTTAATCCAGGGAATTCTGTAAAAGACCGAATGGCTTTGCAAATGATTGAAGATGCTGAAGCTGATGGTCGATTAAAACCTGGAGGAACTATTATCGAAGGAACTTCTGGAAACACAGGTATGGGATTAGCCCTAGCTGCCATTGTAAAAGGTTACAAATGTATTTTTGTAATGGCAGACAAACAGTCTAAAGAAAAAGTAGATATTATGCGTGCTGTTGGTGCAGAAGTTATTGTTTGTCCAACGGCTGTAGAGCCAGATGATCCTCGTAGTTATTATTCTGTGTCTAAGCGTTTGGGTGAAGAAACACCAAATTCTTGGTATGTTAACCAATATGATAATCCAAGTAATGCCAAAGCGCATTACCAAAGTACAGGGCCAGAAATCTGGAAACAAACCGATGGTAAAATAACACATTTTGTAGTTGGTGTTGGTACAGGTGGTACTATTAGTGGTGTTGGTAAATACCTAAAAGAACAAAACCCTAACATTAAAGTTTGGGGAATAGACACTTATGGTTCTGTTTTTAAAAAGTATCACGAAACTGGAGAGTTCGATGAGAACGAAATATATCCTTACGTCACCGAAGGAATTGGTGAAGATATTTTACCAAAAAATGTAGATTTTAATATCATTGATGGTTTTACTAAAGTAACCGATAAAGACGCTTGCGTTTACACACAAAGGCTAGCCAAAGAAGAAGGTATGTTTTTAGGGAACTCAGCAGGTTCAGCCATTAAAGGAGTATTGCAACTAAAAGAACATTTTACACCAGAGGATGTTGTAGTTGTATTATTTCACGATCATGGAAGTCGTTATGTTGGTAAAATGTTTAATGACGAGTGGATGCGTGAGATGGGTTATATTGATTAAAAAATTTTAAATTGCATGTCAAGCATAGCCTATCTAATCCATACAAAAACAAAATCCTGATGATGTATCAGGATTTTGTTTATTAACCATTAGGCATGTGAGTTGAAGAACCAATTGTCTACCTTCGCCCAAAAGTAATACCATTATATGAGTACCAATATAAAAGTAAATAAACCTAAACCATTTTTGCCTCATAAAGAAATGGCAACCTATAATCGAGCAACAGATCTTCCTAGTATTATTAAAGTTTTAGAAGCTGGTAACCCTGTTTTAATTACAGAATTTTATAATAATGGATCTGTATTACTTAAAGAAATACAACGTCATCTTAATAAAAAACTACCTAATAAAACGTTTAAGGAACAACGAGAGTATCGCGCAGCATATCATAAGCTTTCTAATCTTATTATCATAGAAATTGAGGCGCATCAACTCTTGGTAAAGAAATCTCCGATAATAGGATGGTTTGCAAAGTTATATCCAGAAATCAGTAATTTTTTATTAACCTTTCCGCAAGTACAAGGCTTAAATAGCGCATGGCAATGGTACGAAAACGGGATTTCTATACCTGTATTACGAAACAAAATTCATCCTTATTACGGCACTTATTTCCCAACACGTTTTGAGCATTTAGAACTGTTTGATAATTGGTTAAAACGTTATTCAGGGCAAAAAAAGACAGCCATAGATGTTGGTTTTGGTAGTGGTATATTGGCTTTACAACTAATAAAGCATGGGTTTCAAAAAGTGTTTGGAACAGACACTAATCCTAATGCCGTCATTGGCTTAACCGAATCTATGGGAGATACCAAACTATCTCGAAAAATTGAATTAGATTTTGGATCTCTTTTTGGGAAGTGGAACAAACCATCCGAGCTTATTGTGTTTAATCCACCTTGGTTGCCAGAGACGCGTCACTCAGATAATATAGATGAAGCTATTTATTATAATAAAATGTTATTTCCAGATTTTTTTGACGCTGCAAAACAAATGCTTTTACCAGATGGTCAATTAGTACTTATCTTCTCTAATTTAGCACAGATTACAGGTTTATCCAAATCTCATCCTATTGAGGAAGAACTAGCTGAAGGAGGACGTTTTCAATTAGAGCGCTGTTTTAAGAAAAGCGTAAAAAGGGCTTCTGAAAAAACAAAACGCGATCTACATTGGCGAAAGGAGGAGGAAGTTGAGCTTTGGGTGTTGACCCATGTTTAACACTCTTATAAATGAAATGAAGGAATTTGTTGATATTGTAGCAGTGTCTAAAATTTCTAACTTCTAAAAAGTAAACAACAACTAAGAAGTGATAAAGACTTAAATTAAAATAGGTTTTTCTATTTTAGTAAAATGCAAGAAGACCTCCTTCATTACATTTGGAAACATAAAGCCTTTAATACGTCTCAGCTTAAAACCACAAAAGGAGAAGCTATAAGCATTAATTTACTTGGGCAACACAATCATAATTCAGGTCCAGATTTTTTTAATTCACAGTTGAGTATAGATAGCCAATTTTGGGCAGGTAATGTAGAAATTCATATAAAGTCTTCAGATTGGTACGTTCATAATCATGAAACAGACAAAGCTTACGATAATGTCATTCTGCACATCGTTTGGGAGCATGATACTGAAATCTTTAGAAAAGATAATTCTGAAATTCCGACTTTAGAATTAAAGCATTATGTAGATAAGAATCTTTTAGATAATTATCAAAAATTAATGCAATCCAAGTCTTGGATTAATTGTGAATCTTATTTTCCTGAAATTGATATTTTTTTACTAAATAATTGGCTCGAGCTGTTGTTTATAGAACGATTAGAGCAGAAGTCTGAAGCCATTAGAGATTTATTAGAAGCCTCAAATAACGATTGGGAAGCTGTACTCTTTAAAATGCTTCTCAAAAATTTTGGACTTAAAGTTAATGGTGAATCATTTTTAAGTTTGGCAAATTCTTTAGATTTTTCTGTATTAAGAAAACTTCAGAATGATGTTTTAGATCTGGAAGCGTTGCTATTTGGGCAAGCTAATTTACTAGATACAGACACAGAAGAAATTTATTTTTTAGACTTAAAGGAACGCTATAAGTTTTTAAAACAGAAATTTAAGCTCAATAACCAAGGAGTTTTACCAGTTCAGTTTTTTAGATTACGACCATCTAATTTTCCAAGTATTCGCTTGTCGCAGTTCGCAAATCTTTACTCAACGGAGCAGAATTTATTTTCAATAGTAATTGATTTAAAAACAAAAGAAGACTATTATAAATTTTTTAAAAAGGGAGTTACTGATTTTTGGGATACACATTATACATTCTCCAAAACATCAAAAAAGTCTAAAAAACTATTAACCAAATCGTTTATTGATTTGGTTATCATCAATACTATTATTCCTTTAAAATTCAGCTATGCGAAATCACAAGGCAAGTCCATCGAAGAAGATTTGTTTCAACTCATTAGACAAATTAAGATAGAAGAGAATAGTATCGTCTCTAATTTTAAAGACTTAACAAAGATCGAAAATACTGCGTTAAATTCTCAAGCTTTTTTACAATTAAAGCAGCAATATTGTGATAAAAATAAATGCTTACAATGTGCAGTAGGCAATAGTCTAATCGTTAAAAATTAATTAACTTGCAGTTATGAATTGGTTCTATGCCTTATTACTCTATTTTCAAAAGCGTGGCTATTATGTTTGTCAACGTATTGCAGACCGTTTAGGAATTAGAGCCAAAATTGTAAGAACATCTTTTATGTACCTCACTTTTGTAACCGTTGGTTTTGGTTTTGCACTATATTTGTTCCTCGCGTTTTGGATGCGTATTAAGGATATTTTATATACCAAACGCTCTTCGGTTTTCGATTTATAATATGAACAATCCACTTTTAAGACTCTATAGATCTAAGATTTACACAGCTATAATGATGTTAGGTTTTTTGTTGTGTATTGGTGTGGTGGGCTATAAGTTTATCTCTGGGTATTCTTGGTTAGATGCAATTTACATGACGGTAATTACCATTACAACCGTTGGTTTTGCTGAGGTAAGTCCACTAGATGCTGAATCTAAGATTTTTACTATATTTTTAATTTTAGCAAGTGTAGTTATAGTAGGTTACGCTATTTCAATAATTACAGAATATATTTTAAGTAGAAATAATTTTGAAGATATAAAACAACGAAAAATGCAAAAGAAAATTGATGCCATGTCTAACCACATCATCATTTGTGGTTTTGGACGTAATGGAAAGCAAGCCGCTAGGAAATTATTAGCTTATGATAAACCGTATGTTGTTATTGAGCGCAATAAGGATATTATTGAAAAATTTCAAGAAGACAATATTCCTTTTGTTCTAGGTAATGCCAACGAAGATGAAACACTTATTGGAGCAGGTATAGAAAAAGCATCTACCTTAATCTCAGCTTTACCAAATGATGCAGATAATTTGTTTGTGGTGCTTTCAGCAAGGCAAATAAATAAAGAAATGCGTATTATAAGTAGAGCGTCTCAAGAAACGTCGTATCAAAAGCTTAAATTGGCAGGAGCTAATAATGTTATTCTTCCAGATAGAATAGGCGGAGATCATATGGCATCTTTAGTTGTAATACCAGATTTGGTAGAATTTATTGATAATTTAGGTATTGTCGGAGAACGTAACATTAATATTGAAGAAGTTAAAGTAGAACAGCTTTATGATACTAAACACGTAAAAACAATTAGAGATTTAGATTTGCGAAAAAAGACAGGCTGTACTGTGATTGGTTTTAAGGATGATAAAGGTGAATATATTGTAAACCCTGAAGCAGATACAAAGCTAATTCCAGGATCTAAAATCATTGTTTTAGGACGACCAGAACAGATACATAAGCTAAATTCTGAATACAACATAGCATAATAAAAACAGCCATTTTAACGTCTCATGCTTTAGGAATTCGGATTTTTTTAGCATCTTGTCCTCTTGAAAAATAAAAACTAACTAATAACTACCCTTATGAAGAAATATCTTCTATCACTTTTTGCTTTACTATTACCATTATTAAATTTTTCTCAAGAAGTCCAAGAAATTGGTATTGATGAAAAGATTGATCAAGCTTTTGGTGATGCTACAGGTGGGTTTGTAAGAGCAATTTTTTATCAAATAGATTTTGGTGGTGGTGTTAAAGTTTTTTGGGTTTTATTTCCATTAATTCTTGGGGCATTATACTTTACATTTTATTTTAAGTTTATAAATTTTAGAGGATTTTTCACTTCTGTAAATATTGTAAGAGGAAAATATGATGAATTAGATCATCATGAATCTTTAGTTGGAGCAGGTGATTCTACACCTGGAGGAGATAATATAGAAACGATTGCTGTAGAAGGTCATGAAGGAGAAGTATCACATTTTCAAGCATTAACTGCTGCGCTTTCTGCAACAGTAGGTCTAGGTAACATAGCAGGTGTAGCTATTGCAGTTTCTATTGGTGGAGCAGGAGCAACATTTTGGATGATTGTAGCTGGACTTTTGGGTATGGCTTCAAAATTTGTAGAATGTACACTTGGTGTAAAGTATAGAGATATTGATGAAAATGGTGTCGTTTTTGGTGGACCAATGTACTATTTAACCAAAGGACTTAAATCTAAAGGCTTAGGCGGATTAGGTAAAGTATTAGCAGTAGTATTTGCTGTATTTGTAATTGGCGGTTCTTTTGGTGGTGGTAACATGTTCCAGGTAAATCAAGCAGCTCAATTATTTGAGCATATGACTGGTGGTGAAGAATCCTTTATTAATGGATACAGATGGGCATTTGGTTTAGTAATGGCGATATTAGTAGGTATTGTTATTATCGGTGGAATAAAGAAAATTGCGAAAGTTACAGATAAGATTGTACCATTTATGGTTGTAATTTATGTAGCAGCATCACTATTTGTGATTTTTGCAAATTATAATATGATTGGTGATGCATTTATGCAAATTTTTAATGGTGCATTTAGCCCAGAAGGAGTTGCAGGTGGAGCCATTGGCGTTTTAGTGCAAGGTTTTAGAAGAGCCGCATTTTCTAACGAAGCTGGTGTTGGTTCTGCATCTATTGCACATTCAGCAGTAAAAACAAAGTATGCAGCATCAGAAGGTTTAGTTGCTTTATTAGAACCGTTTATTGATACTGTTGTGGTTTGTACTATGACAGCTTTAGTATTAGTAATTACAGGAAATGTAACTGCTGCAAATGCAGGTTTAAATGATGCTGACGCAATTTTACTTACATCTGGTGCGTTTGAGTCTGTTATATCATGGTTTCCTTATGTGTTAACTGTTGCAGTTGTATTATTTGCGTTTAGCACCATGATTTCTTGGTCGTATTATGGTTATCAAGGTTGGGCTTATTTATTCGGAAGAACTAAAAAAGTAGAATATATATATAAGGTATTGTTTTGTTTATTTGTAATTGTTGGAGCTTCAATTAGTTTGGGATCTGTAATAGGTTTCTCTGATGCAATGATTTTTGCAATGATGGTGCCAAATATGATAGGTTTAGTTATTCTTGCTCCAAGAGTAAAAGAAGAGCTTAATAAATATATGAAAGCAATTAAGGCTAAAAAAGCCTAAAAATTAATAGTAATATAATATATGAAATCCCATTTTCAGTTTTCTAACAAACAACGAAATGGGATTTTTTTATTGTTAGCAATTATTATTATAATGCAATCTATCTATTCGTTTACCGACTTTTCTAAAGATGAAATTCTTACAGATCAAAAAGAGTTAGATGTATTTAGAAATGAATTAGATTCTTTACGCTTAGTTGAGATAGAGAACAGTAAGCCAAAAATATACCCATTTAACCCAAATTACATTACGGATTATAAAGGTTACACATTAGGTATGTCTAACGAAGAAATTGATAGACTTCATAAATTTAGAGAAAATAATCAATGGGTTAATTCTGCTAAAGGTTTTCAGCAAGTCACAAAAGTTTCAGATTCTATTTTAACAACTATTTCTCCCTATTTTAAATTTCCAGATTGGGTAACTAACCCTAAGCCCAAGGTAAATAGTTATAATAATTCATATTCCAATTCTAATACAGCAAAAAAGGTTGTTCAAAAAATAGATTTAAACAAAGCAACAGCTAGTCAGTTACAAAAAGTATATGGTATAGGTGAGAAACTTTCCGAACGGATCATAAAATACAGAAATAAATTTTCAGGTGGATTCATTGCAGATATTCAATTGTCTGAAGTTTACGGGCTATCTCCAGAAGTCATTGAGCGTGTAAAAAATGACTTCACAGTTAAAACTCCAAGAGTAATAAATAAATATAATATTAATACTGTAACAAGAGATGAACTAGTTACAATTCAATATATAGATTACGAAATTGCCAATAATATTATTGAAGAACGAATTTTAAGAGACGGCTTTAAATCTTTAGAAGAATTAACAAAAGTTGAAGATTTTCCAATTAAGAAAATCGAGATAATTAAGTTACATTTGCAGCTATAACAAATAACACTACATGTCTAATTTATATTTCACAGAAGAGCATAATTTATTTCGAGAAAGCTTAAGAGATTTTCTAAAAAAAGAGGTGGTTCCACATATCGAAAAATGGGAGAAAACAGGCCATATAGAACGTTTTATTTGGAAGAAGTTTGGTGATATGGGTTACTTTGGCTTGGCAACACCAGAAGCTTATGGTGGCTTAGATTTAGATTTATTTTATACTGTGATTTTTCTTGAAGAAATGCAACGCATCAATTCTGGTGGATTTGCAGCTGCAATGTGGGCTCATGCTTACTTAGCGATGACACATTTGAATAAAGAAGGTAATCATGCTCAAAAAGAGAAATATTTAACACCAAGTGCCTTAGGTGATGCAATAGGTTGCCTCTGTATTACAGAACCCTTTGGCGGAAGTGATGTGGCAGGAATGCGTACTACTGCTGTAAAAAAGGGAGATACCTATGTTATCAATGGCTCTAAAACATTTATAACAAACGGAGTTTATAGTGATTATCTTGTGGTTGCAGCAAAGACGAATCCAGAGATTGGTAATAAAGGTATTAGCATATTTGTAATGGATAGAGATACACCTGGTATTTCTGCAACAAAATTAGATAAGTTAGGTTGGAGAGCATCAGATACTGGTGAAATAGCGTTTGATAATGTGGTCATACCTGCTTCAAATTTAATGGGTGAAGAAAATCAAGGATTTCCTTATATAATGCAGCACTTCTCTTTAGAGCGTTTAATTATGGCTGTAAACTCTCATTCTAGAGCAGAATATGCTCTAGAATATGCAAAACAATATATGTCTGAAAGAACTGCTTTTGGACGAACAATAGATAAGTTTCAAGCTTTAAGGCATACGTATGCAGATTGCGTAACACAAATGGAAATTTGTAAGCAATTCAACTACTACGTAGCTAAACGATTAGATCTTGGAGATTATGTGGTAAAAGAAGCGACAATGTCTAAGCTGCAATCTACCAAAATGGCTGATGATGTTATTTATCAATGTCTTCAGTTTTTAGGAGGTTATGGTTATATGGAAGAGTACCCATTGGCACGAATGGCAAGAGATAGTCGTCTTGGACCAATTGGTGGAGGTACTTCTGAAATCTTAAAAGAGATTATCGCTAAAATGGTAATTGATGATAAGGATTATAAACCAGCGACCTAATAGTTAACCAAATAAATAAATTGAGTTAGTCACTTAGTTGCTGTTAGTTTTGATACTGTCATTCAATTAGTTACAATGTGTTTTTCTTTAAAAATATGCAAACATACTGATAGAATCTTCTAGTTCTTCCTTCGGTTTTATGTAACTAGTTTAAAATCAGTAGAAATAAAAATAAAATCACGTTTCTTAAGTGTATAACTCAATAAATAAAATTTAAAATCCTGCCACAACGCAGGATTTTTTTATAGTAAACTCAATATTACGTGTAACAATTTGTTATATTTAATATCGATCAAGAAAGATACATGAGTTTTCAAGCCTTTTCAGATTATTTGCTGTTAGAAAAAAAATACTCTAAGCACACAGTCTTGGCGTACAATAGAGATTTAGAAATGTTCCAAGAATTCTTAAAAGAACACCACGATTCAGAACCCATAAATAAAGTTGGTTATTCTGAAATAAGACAATGGATTGTAGAATTGGTAAACAGTGGTATTTCTAACAGAACCATTAATAGAAAAGTGTCTTCATTAAACACCTATTATAAATTCTTGCAAAAAACGGAGAGTATAGAAATTAATCCTTTAAAGAAACATAGAGCGTTAAAAATAGGGAAGAAGGTTCAATTGCCTTTTTCAGAACAAGAATTAAAGTCTGTATTAGAAAATTCTATTGAAGTTAACGATTTTGAAAGTGCAAGAAATCATTTAATCATTGAGTTGTTTTACGCAACAGGCATAAGACGAATTGAGCTAGTCAATATTAAGTTACTAGATATAGATAACAGCAACATTCAAATAAAAGTATTGGGTAAACGTAATAAAGAACGATACATCCCATTAATAAAACCTGTAATCGAATCCTTAAAGTGTTATTTGGGATATCGTGATCAGTTATCAATAATAGAAGATAAAGAGACGCTTTTTTTAACAAAAAAAGGTCTTAAAATTTACGAAAAACTTGTTTACAGAATAATAAATAAGTACTTTAGTCTAGCATCTTCAAAAGCAAAATGTAGTCCGCATGTGTTAAGACACTCGTTTGCGACACACTTATTAAATCAAGGTGCAGAATTAAATGCAGTAAAAGAACTTCTAGGACATACCAGTTTAGCAGCAACACAAGTTTATACACACAATAGTATAGCCAAATTAAAAAAAGTGTACGCTAAATCTCATCCTAGAAATCTACGTTAAGTTTTTACTTAACACTAATTAACCTGTGTTAAACGAATCTCGTATTAGCACGCATGTTTAACTTAAAATGAAGTATATGAAAGTAAACACACAATCCGTAAATTTTAATGCAGATAGTAAGTTAATTGAATTCATTCAGAAGCGAATGGATAAACTAGATATGTTCTATGACAAAATAATACAATCCGATGTGTATTTAAAAGTTGAGAACACTAGCGATAAAGAAAATAAAGTTTTTGAAGCTAGAGTTAGTGTTCCTGGTGATAGTTTCGTAGTTAAAAAGCAGTGTAAGAGCTTCGAGGAAGGAGCGGATATTGCCATTGCTTCATTAGAAAGACAAATCAAAAAAAGAAAAGAAAAATTAAGAGCTCGAACTTAATTAAAATTTTTTCAAAAATGTTTTGAATAAAAAAATAAAACACTACATTTGCAGTCCGTTAGAAATAGCGGACTTTTTTATGGTCGGTTTTTGACGTTAAAAAAGTAACAAAAGCCGATGTAGCTCAGCTGGCTAGAGCAGCTGATTTGTAAT
>NZ_CAXBGB010000009.1:0-48333 GCF_963975125.1 uncultured Winogradskyella sp.
ATTTAATTGAATTATATCTTACAATATATAAAGTAATTTCATTTCCTCAAATGATTTGTATCATATATTTCCTACGCAACTCAATTACTTCGATAATATGCTGTTCTTTTTATAACCAATACTGCTACCAGAATTATAAAACACGGAATGCCTATATATTTAAGCTCACTTAGAATAACATTAATTCCCCATTCTGAGAAAAATTTTTCTACACCAATTGGTGAGACTTTTATCTTTCTAAATGGAAAAAAATATCTTGAGTTTTCAAAAGGAATAAAAAAACCTACTCCTTTCCCACCTGATGTCATTGCGTCCAAAATACCATGTGACACGGTTGATAAAAACAAAACAATAGCAAAAATTAGCTTTCTACTTTTTCCGAATATAAATGAGAGCAACGCACTCCATAAAACAGCAAAAAGTATAGAATGTGTAAAGCCTCTATGTCCAAAAGGATGCGAATAACTAATACCAAATTTGAATGCTAATACATCAAGATCTGGCAAAATTGCAGAACCAATTGCTAAAAACAAAAGTAGTTCGCTCTCCTTAGAATCTATAAGCTTAGACGTTGTATAGGCTACTAATCCATGACCAAAAATTGAAGCCATTATACTTTATCTTTAGAATCTATAATAATAGTAACTGGTCCATCATTAATTAAATGCACTTTCATATCTTCACCAAACTCACCTGTTTGTATAGGTTTCCCTAGTCCCAATTGAAGTTTACCTAGCAATTTTTCATAAAGCGGAATAGCAACATCTGGCTTAGCTGCCTTTAAATAACTTGGCCTATTACCTTTTTTGGTACTTGCATGTAGTGTAAATTGACTTACCACAATAATATCTCCTCCAAAATCTACTATAGACATATTCATTACACCATTTTCATCTGGAAATATGCGAAGGTTCAAAATTTTATTACAAAGCCAATCTATATCGTCTTTATTATCGTCGTCAACAATACCTAACAACACCAAAAGTCCTTTTTGAATGGATACAATTTTAGAACTATCTATTACAACAGAAGCTTCAGAAACACGTTGAACAACTATTTTCATTCGTTATCCCAATTATCAGTTCTATAATGCTCATCTTCCCCTTCTAAAATCTGTAAATAACTTCGGTATCTAGAATATGAAATCTCATCATTTTCTAGAGCCTCTTTTACTGCACATTTTGGTTCTTTTAAATGCAAACAATTATTGAATTTACAATCTTGCTTTAGCGCAAAAAACTCAGGAAAATAATCACCTACTTCTTCTTTATCCATATTTACAACACCAAAACCTTTTATACCTGGTGTGTCTATGATTTTTGCATCGAAACTTAAATCGAACATCTCAGCAAAGGTTGTTGTATGCTGACCTTGCATGTGCTGTGTGGATATAGACTTGGTTTTTAAATCTAAGGAAGGTTCTATAGCATTTACTAATGTAGATTTCCCTACTCCAGAATGGCCTGCAAACATGCTAACTCTATTTAACATTAAAGCTTTAACCTTATCAATATTTTTTCCTGTAGTGGCAGAAATACCAATACATTCGTAACCTATTTTTCTGTAAACACTTGCTAAGTATTTTACCTCTAATAGAGTTTCATCATCACAAGTATCTACCTTATTAAACAACAGAATTGTTTTAATAGAATACGCCTCGGTTGTTACTAAAAACCTATCGATAAAGCTCGTAAAGGTTGGCGGATTATCTATTGTTACCAATAAAAATACTTGGTCTATATTAGACGCAATAATATGTGTTTGCTTCGATAAGTTTACCGATTTACGAACGATATAATTCTTACGGTCTTCGATTCTGTTAATAACGCCAGTCTCAGTATTATTCTTTGTTTCTAATTCAAATTCTACTATATCACCAACAGCAATAGGATTTGTACTCTTAATACCTTCTAACCTAAAACGGCCTTTAATTCTACATTCATAGAATTTACCATTTAGGGTTTTCACAGTGTACCAACTGCCTGTAGATTTATATACTATTCCTGTCATTACCACAAAGATGACCAATATTGTTTAATGGAACAAAAAAAGACAACCCTAAGACCAGTCATGGTCGGAAGATTTTTTCTTCCGACCATGACTGCGCAAATTGCAAGCCTTTTTTATAATATTTATCTTCTTAGTGATTAATAATTTTTTCTTGGTGATTAATAGATTCTTGGTGTATCGCCTTAAACATCTTTAAAACAAACTCTTCGCTCAGTCCTCTTTCATCTCCTTCTAATACCATTTTACCTAAAATCTCGTTCCAACGTTTGTTTTGCAACACTGCCACGTTCTTTTGTTTTTTAAGCGTTCCAATACCATCAGCAACTTTCATTCGTTTCCCTAACAAATCAATAATTTGGTTGTCAACCACATCAATCTGAGTTCTTAAATTATTAAGTTCTGCATTATATTCGGCTTCTGGATCAGACTCTTTTCTAATTCTTAAGTCTTGCATAATCCTAACCAATGTTTTTGGTGTGACTTGCTGGGCAGCATCACTCCATGCATTATCAGGATCGAAATGTGTTTCTATCATTAACCCATCAAAATTAAGATCTAATGCCGTTTGAGACACATCAAAAATCATGTCTCTTTTTCCAGTGATATGAGATGGGTCATTTATTAAAGGCAGATCCGGAAACTTATTTTGAAACTCAATAGCTAATTGCCATTCAGGTATATTTCTATATTTAGATTTCTCATAGGTAGAAAACCCTCTATGTATGGCTCCTAAATTTTTAATTCCGGCAGTATGTAATCTTTCAATACCTCCTAACCATAAAGCTAAATCTGGGTTTACTGGGTTTTTAACCAATACAATTTTATCAGTTCCCTTTAATGCATCAGCTATTTCTTGCATTATAAAAGGGCTCACAGTAGAACGTGCTCCTACCCATAACAAATCAATATCATGCTCTAAAGCCAATTCTACATGGTTTCTGTTAGCAACTTCTGTTGCTGTTTTTAGACCTGTCTCTGCCTTTACTTCTTGCAACCATTTTAAGCCTAAGGCACCAACACCTTCAAAATTTCCTGGACGTGTTCTAGGTTTCCAAATACCTGCTCTATAATAATTAACATCTGTGTCTTTTAACTCTTGGGCTATCTTTAATACTTGGTCTTTGGTTTCTGCACTGCATGGTCCTGCGATGACTAAGGGATGGTTTAACCCTAGATTATCTAACCATGTCCTCATTTCTTTTTTATTCTCCATTATTGCTTATTAATCTAATTATATCTTAAAACCTACGAGGTTTTTTTTAAACCTTGCTGGATATTTATTACTGTATTCCGTTTAATATATCTTTTATGTAATTTGTTGTCTCCATTTCTTTATAAACCGATTTAAAATCGTCATCTTCCATAAGCTTTTTAAAATACTGAAGATTATGGATATACTCGTCTAGAGTTTCTATTACGTTGGTTTTATTTTGTTTAAAAATTGGTGTCCACATTGCTGGCGAACTTTTTGCCAAACGTACCGTACTTTCAAATCCACTACCAGCCAGATCAAAAATATCGCGTTCGTTCTTTTCTTTATTAATAACGGTTTTACTTAGCATAAATGAACTTATATGAGATAAATGCGACACGTATGCTATATGCTTATCGTGTGCTTTTGGATTCATATAACGAATTCGCATACCTAATTCTGAAAACAATTTTAAAGCCTTCTCTTGAAGCTTGAATGCTGTTTCTTCAACCTCACAAATTATATTCGTTTTGCTTTTATACAATCCATAGATTGCTGCTCTTGGCCCAGAATATTCTGTACCAGCAATTGGATGCACAGCTAAATAATTTCTGCGTTTTGGATGGTCTTTTACTTTTAAGCAAATATCCTCTTTGGTTGATCCTGTATCAAATACAATAGTTTTATCAGAAACATGATTTAAAATACTTGGCAAAACTTTTAAAGCTGCATCAACAGGAATTGCTACAACGACCAAATCAGCCTTATCTAAGTCTGAAAGTTTTGCCTTTTCATCAATAACTCTTAGCAGAATCGCTTCATTTAAATGTGCTTCATTTTTGTCAATTCCAAAAATAGTGCTACTCGGATAAATCTTCTTTAGATCTAATGCAAAACTTCCTCCGATTAACCCAACTCCTACGACAAAAATATTTTTCATACTAACTAAACTCTTTTTATAGCTTCTTTAATAACATCTTCTGAAGTACATAATGAAAATCGCACATAACCCTCTCCATTACTTCCAAAAACGGTTCCTGGAGTAATAAAAATTGAGTGCTCTTTTAATACCAAATCTGTAAATTCTTCTGATTTTATATGTGGTGGCAATTTTGCCCAAACAAATAATCCTGTAGCATCTTTATCATAAGTACAATTAAGATCTTCTGCTAATTTCCATATTAACTGACGTCTTAGTTGGTAAACGCTATTTAAACTTACAAACCACATATACGAACATTTCAAAGCTTCAATAGCTCCTTTCTGAATGCCATAAAACATCCCAGAGTCCATGTTGCTTTTTACTTTTAATACTGCGCTTATAAAATCATAATTACCGACTAACATACCTACTCTCCAACCTGCCATATTAAAGGTTTTACTCAAAGAATTGAGTTCTAAACAAACATCTTTAGCGTTCTTATAACGCATAATACTTATTGGTTTTTCATTAAGCACAAAACTGTATGGATTATCATTTACAATAAGAATATTATGGCGTTTACCAAAGGCAATAACTTCATCATAAAACTTATTAGATGCATTTGCACCAGTTGGCATATGTGGGTAATTTACCCACATAATTTTTACACGCTTTAAATCTAAACGCTCTAATGCAGTAAAATCTGGCTGCCAATTATTATCTTCTTCTAAATCGTAAAATATAGGGTTTGCCTCTAAAAGTTTAGTCACTGCTGCATAAGTAGGGTAACCTGGATTAGGAACTAAAACTTTATCCCCTTTATTAAGAAATGTCATTGATATATGCATTATTCCTTCTTTACTACCTAACAAAGGCAACACTTCTGTTTGGCTACTAAGGCTTACTTTGTAATGCTTATTATAAAAATTAGCAATTTCTTCTCTAAGCTCTGGCAAGCCTTGATAACTTTGATATTTGTTTGCACCTTCATCATCTAAACTATCTCTTAATAGCATAGTTGCTTTAAAAGGTGGCTCCAAATCCGGACTTCCAATTCCTAAATTTATAATTGGTTTTCCTTGCGCTTTTAAAAACGCAACCTCCCTTAATTTTTTAGAAAAGTAATATTCTTCAACACTTTTTAAACGGTTGGCAACTTTAATCATAATCTCGTATTTTTATATTCACCCAACACTTTATAATTCTCTGCCATTAATTGAATAATTGATGACGCTTTTTTATAATCTTTATAATCCTTAAAAGTGACATCTACAAAGAAGGCGTACTTCCAAGGAGTCTCTATTTTTGGCAAAGATTGAATTTTAGTTAGGTTTAGTTTGCAATCACTTACTACATTTAGTATTGTAGCTAAGCTACCACGTTTGTGATTCAATTCAAATTTTAGAGAGGATTTATTCAGTCCTTTTCGTTCAATCTCATCATTTTTACGCTTAACAATAACAAAGCGTGTCTCATTATGTTTTATAGTTTGAATGCTTTCTGCTAATACATTAAGACCATATAATTCAGCTGCGTTTTTACTAGCAATTGCTGCAATTCCCTTAATGCCTTGTTTCGCAATTTGCTTCGCTACATCCGCAGTATCTTCTGCTTCTACCAATTTTATATGTGGAAGATTTTTAAAAAAATCTTTACATTGTAGTAAAGCCATAGGATGCGAATGCACTTCTAAAATAGATGCTATAGTTTGACCCGTTAGTGCTAAAAAATTATGCTGAATATCTAAATAATACTCACCAACAATACTTAAATTATAATTATCAATTAGGGCGTAATTTGGTATAATAGAGCCTGCTATAGAATTTTCTAATGCCATTACTATATTATCCGTATCACCTTGCAATAGAGTATCTACAGCACTATCAAAAGACATACACTCAACAACTTCTGCATTAATACTGAAATATTGTTGAGCGACTTGGTGATGAAACGACCCCTTAATTCCTTGTATTGCTATTGGTTTTTTCAAACGTTCATTGTTTCTTTTATGAGATCCAGAAGCGAGTTCAGTATTATTTCAAGTTCCTAATAGTTGAAATAAAAAAAGTCTCGATTAAATCGAGACTTTAAATTTATATTTTAATTAAAACATACTAAGCCTCGTTTCTTTAGCTAAAAAAGAAATAAAACCAGTTATAATATGTTTTAGATATGTTCATGTTTGTTTTCCATGCAAGTGGAAATCTATAATTAGATGCTAATGTAATTAATATTTTTATAAATTAAAATGTGAGCTTTGCTTTTTTAAACTTATCATTAAAGTTTTAAAGAATTAACGATAAAGACAATACAATATTATATAATACTTATTTTTGGGTAAACTTTTTCTAATATGTCAATTGAAGTTCAAAACATTACAAAACTATACAAAGATCAAAAAGCACTTAACGATGTTTCTTTTAAAGTAAAGGATGCTGAAATAGTTGGTTTTCTTGGACCTAATGGCGCTGGAAAATCTACAATGATGAAGATTTTGACGACTTATATTGAAGCTTCTGAAGGCTCTGCTTATGTTAATGGGTTTGATGTAAACTCTGACAAAAAAAATGTGCAGAGTTCTGTCGGTTATTTACCTGAACACAACCCTTTATACACGGATTTGTATGTTAAAGAATATTTGAATTTTAATGCTAACGTTTATGGCACTTCTAAATCTAGAATTGAAGAGGTTATAGAATTAACTGGCTTAACACCAGAAGCGCATAAAAAAATAAGTCAACTTTCTAAGGGTTATAGACAACGTGTTGGTTTAGCAAATGCTTTATTACACAATCCTGACGTTTTAATTTTAGATGAGCCAACAACAGGTTTAGATCCAAATCAATTAGTAGAGATTAGAAAACTTATTAAAACTATTGGTAAAGAAAAAACAGTTTTCCTATCTACACATATTATGCAAGAAGTTGAAGCCATGTGTGATCGTGTTATTATTATTAATAAAGGTGAAGTTGTTGCAGATAAATACTTAAAAGATTTAAGAGATGAACGAGAACAAATCGTGGTTGTAGAGTTTGATTATCGTGTTGAGGATGCTTTCTTATTAAAACTACCAAAAGTAATTACAGTAAAGAACACACATAACTTTATTTACGAAATCACTTTCTCTACTAAAGACGATATGCGTTCTCATGTGTTTGATTTCGCACATAATAATGATTTAAAAATTCTTCAACTCAATCAGAAAAACGCGAGTTTAGAGAGTTTGTTTAGAGAATTGACTAGTTAAAAATTAACTGCCCAATATAGATACGCTCTACATTTACAATTGGTGGTTCGTTAACCGAAATTAAATTCCCTGTCCCTCTAAGTTCGCCTGTTAGTGATTGTATTGGGTTAACCACCATATCGTTGCTTCCACGATGATAAACATCTACATACTGAGCAATGAGATTCTCGCCTTCGAAACGTCCAGAACCAGAATAGAAACCTACAAATAGATTAGTAACTGAACCTTCTAAATAAAAGAATGAAATATTATTGGAAACAATACTTATGTTTTCTGAAGCAACAGTTAGTCTAAAATCGCCAACTGTGAATTCGCTTCCTCCATTAAAATCTTCAGAATACAACACTATTGTATTATAATTTAGAATTCCGTCTGAAGAAATTTCATATTGAGACGATGTTCTTATTTCAATAAGGTTCGGAGCTTCAACATAAATTTTTGTGATTCCATATTCTCTAACATAATTACAGCTATTATTATCGGTTAGTATTAATTGATTACCAATAACTTCAACTATTACGTCATTAATTAAATTTTCACCAGATTCAATAGTAACTTTATAATCTGGTGACTCTTTTATAATTAGTTCTACATCTCTATTTACCAAGATTCTTTCGAAATTTGAAACTTCAACCATTTCCTGAATTATATTTCCAGAAGTTTGAAAGCAATCGATTCCATCTTCTCTATTGCAAGCGACAAGAAGTAATACAAAAATGTATATTAGTTTTTTCATAATCGTACTCCTATTCCAAATTCAACTGCTTCCGCTTTTGCAACATGAGATTTTAATGTCACAGATCCGAATAGCTTAGCGCCAAAATAACGTTTTAACCCTATTCTTATATAGGTTCGTCCTTCAAAATCAAAAGGATAATAGATGTAATAACCCAATTGAGTTTCTAAAGACAATTTATTGATGAATAATTCGTGCCCAACAAATAGCCCAACACGCTTATAATCTTCATCTCCACTAACATTTTCTTCAGGAAATGAAACAGACTGGTAGTAAATAAATTCTTTTAAAAAGTTTGAGAAAAACACATCTGCACCAAACTGAATTGCGCTGGCATGGCTTAAGCGTTTATCTGCATAAGCCGAAAGGCTATAAAAAGGAAATTGGCCACTACCTATAACATCGCTTTGGTTAATTCCGGTTCTAAAAGCAAGATTATATTTAATTGGTTCAGTGAATTTTTCATCACTTAAGTTATTTATATATTCTGGGTTTTCATCATTAAGATTATAAATTAAACCGACATTTAAAGCTATTATATTAATACTGGTATTTGGAGCTTTAACACTGCCATTAGAATAATGGATTAAAGACAAACCTGCTTGTAACCCAAAGCGATCAAGAAGATGTTCCTTTTTATAATTCAACATTAAACGTGTTGAACTCAAAAAATAGCTTCCAAAAGCAACATTTTTAGGGTTTTCTATTTTATCATACGGATTGGTATTAAAGGCTATACCTTGTGCTATTCTTAGCATTACATTGCGCTTAAAAAAATAGAAATTATAATGTGCATACAGCCCAAAAATATCACCTAGCTTCTCGTTTTTTAAATCTTGATAAATAAACGACGCACCATAATCTGGATAATTAAAACGTTGTTCCCAAGCTTTATTACCAAATGTTTTTTTATTCCAACTAAAAACAAACCCTTCTGGATGACCTGTAATTAAATGAAGTATATCATTATTATGAAGTGCTATATTACCTGCAAAATAATTGAGATCAAAATAAGAATTAGATATTTCCTTTTCTTGTGAAAATGATAGATGCCCAAATAAGACAATAAAACTCGTAAGCCAGTACTTCATTTATAAATGGTTACTGGCAAAAATATAATAATTAACGTAAAACATGCAATAGAAAACTTATTACGAATTAAAACTACTTCAATATATAGCCCATACTAAACATTCTAGACATAGAACTTTTGGTGATTTTTATTACCTATTTAGTTTTTAGGCTTACCGTCTATTCGTTTCAAGAATAGAAACCTAGGGTTAAATTTTAAACAGGAAACACAGCGCAATTAGTTCTTTTTCACCAAATTTTGAGTCTAACTTAGGTTTAAAGTATTAATACTACTCATTTGCCCACCCTATTGTCAATTACCATAAACACCTCTGGTTAAACATGATATCGGAATTTTTCCATTATAAAAAAACTCCATTTTATTTGCTAACTCAATGACATGTTTTCTAGTGTAGAATTTTCTAGTTCTGTTCTAAAACTTTGAATAACTTGTTATTGGATAAATCCTGCTCCAACAGTATTGTTAGATTGTGAATCTATTAGAATGAAAGAACCATTTGTTCTATGCGATTTAAAAGCATCGTAAAAAATAGGCTTGTTTAGTTTAAAGGAAACGGTTGCGATATCATTCATTTTTAAAGCATCTACAGTCTCATCTACACCAGAATAATCTGGGTTTATTTTATGATGAATCTGATCTACTTTTGCAAACACTTTATTAACTCCATGTTGCACTATATATTTCTTTCCTACGATTAGATTTTGAGAATCCATCCAAGAAACTGTTGCTGTAAACTGTTTTCCTACTGTTGGCTGGTTCTTTTCTTTAACGATCATATCTCCTCTACTAATATTTACGTCGTCTTCAAGTGTAATTAAAACAGAAGAACGTCTTGGAGCCATTGTTACTTTTTTATCGTAAAAGTGAATGTTTTTGATTTTTGATTTTGTTTGAGATGGCAAAACCACAATAGCATCACCAACACTTAATTCTCCTCCATATACTTTACCTGCATAACCTCTAAAATCATGAAACTCTTCAGTTTTTGGTCTTATTACATATTGTACAGGAAATCTTGGTGTGCCAGAATTGTAGATATCTTGATTATCAATATTTTCTAGATTCTCTAATAATGTTTCTCCTTTGTACCAAGGTGTGTTTTTAGATCTATTAACAACATTATCCCCTTTTAAAGCACTCACTGGCACGAATGTTATATTCTGATCTTGATAATCTCTCTTGTTCATCAAAGTTTCAAAATCTGCTTTGATAGCGTTATATTTTTCTTCAGAAAAATCAACTAAATCCATCTTGTTTATAGCTACGATAACCGTTTTAATTCTCAATAAATTATTGATAAAAAAGTGGCGGCTGGTTTGTTCTATAACACCTTTTCTTGCATCAATTAAAACTATTGCTGCTTGAGATGTTGATGCGCCTGTTACCATGTTTCTGGTATATTCTACATGACCTGGTGTATCTGCTATAATGTAACTTTTGTTAATTGTAGAAAAATAAATATGCGCCACATCTATTGTAATACCTTGCTCTCTTTCTGCAACTAATCCGTCTGTAGCTAAAGAAAAGTCTAAATAATCGTAACCAAGTTGACGACTTTTAGTTTCTATTGCTTCTAATTTATCTGATGTTAATGATTTTGTGTCGTAAAGCAGTCTTCCTATTAAAGTACTTTTCCCATCATCTACACTTCCTGCTGTTGCTATTTTTAATACTTCCATTTTTATTGGCTGTTGGCTTTTAGCCTTTGGCTATTAGCTTAATTTTTATTCTTTTTAATTATTGCTAGTGGCTAAGCGCTAAATTTGTTAAGCAAATTTTAAAAATAACCTTGTTGTTTACGTTTTTCCATTGCCGCTTCTGAGCGCTTATCATCTATTCTTGCACCGCGTTCTGATATTGTGGACTCTCTTATTTCTTGCACTACACTGCTAATATCTGAAGCATCTGAAAGTACAGCTGCTGTACAACTCATATCACCAACGGTTCTAAATCTCACTTCACGTTCTTGTACTTCTTCGTCATCTTCTCTGTAAACTACAGCATCTTCTGCGGACCATATTAAGCCATCTCTTAGAAATGTTGCTCTTGTGTGTGCGAAATAGATTGAAGGAATCTCTATCTGTTCTTTTTGAATGTAAGACCAAACGTCTAATTCTGTCCAGTTAGAAATAGGAAATACACGAACATTTTGTCCTAATTCTATTTGCCCATTCAGCATATCGAATAATTCGGGACGTTGGTTTTTTTCATCCCATTGCCCGAAATCGTCTCTTACAGAAAAAATACGTTCTTTAGCTCTAGCTTTTTCTTCATCTCTACGAGCTCCACCTATACAGGCATCGAACTTAAACTCTTCAATAGCGTCTAAAAGCGTTGTGGTTTGCAATACATTTCTACTTGCATACTTACCAGACTCCTCTCTTACCTTACCTTCATCAATTGAGTCTTGTACATTTCTAACGATTAATTCTAACCCGAGTTCTTCAACTAATCTATCTCTAAATTCAATTGTTTCAGGAAAATTGTGACCTGTATCAATATGCATTAAAGGAAATGGAATCTTTGCAGGATAAAAGGCTTTTTGTGCCAAACGCACTAAGGTTATTGAATCTTTACCACCCGAAAATAAAAGCACAGGACGCTCAAATTGAGCCGCAACTTCTCTAAAGATGTAAATGGCTTCGTTTTCTAATGGATTTATATTTATTGTATTCTTCATACTATCAGTTTTATGCGTGCAATCCACATTCTCTGTTTTCTAATTGCTTTGTTGGGTCGTAATACTTAAATTCATTTGGAAGCTGATATTCTTCTAAATACAGATCTAAAGCTTCATCCGAATAATTGTAAAATGGACTCACTTTAAGGACACCATTTTTATCTTGAGATACGATATCTATACTGTTTCTAAAAACAGTTTGTCCTTTACGTAAATTTGTAAACCACACGTCTGGTTGATGCTCAGTCATAGCTCTTTTAAAAGGCTCGAGTTTCACTTGCTCAGTAAATAATTTATGAGAGGGCTCATCTACACTTGGTATTCCTATAACCACATTACGATGTGCAACGGTTTGTTTAGGGACATACAATTTTATATTAAGACCTAATTGCTCAATCAATGCTTCAGCATGCTTGTAAGTATTTGGAGTATTATATCCTGTATCGCACCAAATTACTTTTATCTCTTTATTTGCCTTATTGGTAACATGCAAAATTGCTGCCTCATAAGGTCTAAAGTTTGTTGTAACGAGAGGGCTTTTTGCAACACTCAATGCCCAGTCCACAATTTCAACTGGCGATTTGCCTTCTAAGTTCTTGTTTATTTGTTCTAAGTTTAGTACCATTATTTTCCCCATTTAATATTGTTCCATGCACGTTCATGAAAGAAATAAAGCACCATTTTAGAAACTAGTTCTATACCTCCAATTGAAAAAGCTAATGCCAAAGTACCTGTAATGAGGTATGAAATGACAACTGTAGCCAATGTACCTAAGACTCGCCAACTAATCGTCTTTACAATGCTTCTTTTAATGTTTTCTTGAGAATCTTTAGAAACTTTTTCTTCCTTTTCTAAATTTAAATCTGTGTGTATTGCGCTATCCATAATTTGTTATTACCCTTATTACCCTATAGATTTAGTAGAATATAATGCAAACCTAAATATTATTTTGTAAATAACCTGCACTAATTATGAAAAAATTAAGGTGAAAAAATGAGGGTTCTTCAATTAGATATATCTGCTAAGGTTGTATTTCTAAGTATCTCTAAGGTCTTATCTCGTACTTTAAGCATTACATTATGTACTGCACAAGTGTTTTCATCTGGGCAATCATCACACTTTTCGTAGAAATTTAGGCTAACACATGGCACCATGGCAATTGGACCTTCTAAAAATCGCATTACGGTTGTCATCGGAATATCTTTTGGATCCTTTAATAAATAATAACCTCCTCCTTTACCCTTTTTAGAGCCTAAGATTCCGTTTTTTCTTAAAGTCAATAATATACTTTCTAAAAATTTTAGAGAAATATTTTCTGTGTTAGAAATTACTGAAATCTGTACAGGAATACGATCTTCTTGTTTAGCCAAATAAACCAAAGCTTTTATTCCGTATTTTGTTTTCTTTGAAAGCATACTGTAAATCTAGGTCTTTTTTACAAAACTTATATTATCAGTTTACGTTCCATTTTATTTTTCTACTTTTGTACCTTCAAAATTTAGAGGAAAAATTTGTCTGATTGCAACCTCTAACGCTGATAAAATTCAGCCGAAACAAAAATGCTAAAGCAGTAAGTATAACACTTCTCTAGCGACCAAGCAATCTATAAAGATTACATAAAACAACTATAACCTAAAAATAGGATTTATGCCATATTTATTTACTTCAGAAAGTGTTTCCGAGGGCCACCCAGATAAAGTCGCGGATCAAATAAGTGATGCTTTAATTGACAATTTTTTAGCCTTTGACCCAGAGTCTAAAGTCGCTTGTGAAACTTTAGTAACTACAGGACAGGTTTTTCTTGCAGGAGAAGTAAAATCTAACACCTACCTAGACGTACATAAGATAGCTAGAGATACAATTAATAAAATAGGCTATACCAAAAGTGAGTACATGTTTGATGGAAATTCTTGTGGAGTACTCTCTGCTATACACGAACAATCAGAAGACATTAATCGTGGTGTAGATAGAGCTTCTAAAGAAGAGCAAGGTGCTGGTGACCAAGGTATGATGTTTGGTTATGCTACAAACGAAACCGACAACTATATGCCTTTAGCTTTAGATTTGTCTCACAGAATTTTAAAAGAATTAGCCAAATTACGTCGAGAGAATAAAGAGATTACCTATTTACGACCAGATTCTAAAAGCCAGGTGACTATTGAATATAGTGACGATAATACACCTCAACGTATTGATGCCATTGTAGTTTCTACACAACACGATGATTTCGATGCTGATGAGGCAATGTTAGCAAAAATCAGAAAAGATATAGTTGATATCTTAATTCCGAGAGTTGTTGCAAAATTACCCGATCATATTAAACCTTTATTTAATAGTGATATTAAATATCATATAAACCCAACTGGTAAATTTGTTATTGGTGGACCTCATGGCGATACGGGTTTAACAGGTCGTAAAATTATTGTTGACACCTATGGTGGTAAAGGCGCACATGGTGGTGGAGCATTTTCTGGTAAAGACCCAAGTAAAGTAGATCGAAGTGCTGCTTATGCGACAAGACATATTGCCAAAAATTTAGTGGCTGCCGGATTATGCGATGAGATTTTAGTACAAGTATCTTATGCTATTGGTGTGGTAGAACCTATGGGGATTTTTGTAGATACTTACGGCTCTTGCCCTCTCAATTATACAGATGGTGAAATTGCAAAAAAAGTATCTGAGATATTTGATATGCGACCATCTGCAATTGAAAGTCGTTTAAAATTACGTCAACCTATTTATAGTGAAACTGCTGCTTATGGTCACATGGGAAGAACTCATGAAGTAGTCACTAAAACTTTTGAACGACCTTATGGAGAGCCTGTTTCTATAGATGTTGAATTGTTTACATGGGAAAAACTAGACTATGTTGATAAGGTAAAAACTGCATTCACTATTTAAAGTCTAAAGTAATAGTATATGAAACCCTCATAACTTGATCGTTATGAGGGTTTTTTTTAGGCTTTTACATTCCAAAATCAACTTAAAAAAGTTAACTTTGGTGTCCACCGACATTTCTATTATTTAAAATACCTACACTATTATTTCCTAACATAATAACCAAAATTATTAATTATGAGACTATTAATTACGCTCCTCTTAGCTATTACTACCTTAACTTCATTTAGCCAGATTAATGCAAAATTGATGCGCTATGTAGATGTATCAGACACGCAAATTACATTTGTGTATGGTGGTGATATCTGGGTTATGCCAAAATCTGGTGGTCAAGCAATTCAAATAACACATTCGCAAGGCGAAGAATCGTACCCTAAATTTTCGCCCGATGGATCAGAAATTGCTTTTACTGCAAGTTATAATGGCAATCTTGATGTCTATGTTATGCCAGTTAATGGTGGTGTCCCAAAACGCTTAACCTATGCTTCATTTCCCGATCGCATGCTAGATTGGCATCCTGATGGTAAAAGAATCTTGTTTGCTTCTAGACGAGAAATAAATACACCAAGAACACAACAATTCTTTCTTATTTCAAAAAAAGGTGGGATGCCAGAAAAAATGGCTATTCCTTATGGTGAATTAGCAAGTTTTTCTGATGATGGCAATCAGTTAGCATATATCACTAAGATTACCGAAAATTATCCTTTTAAAAGATATAGAGGAGGGTTAACTTCTGATGTTATTATTCACGATATAAAAAAGAACAAAGCTGAAAAAATTACTACCGACCATGCAAATGATGGAAAACCATCTTGGTCTGGTGATAACATCTATTTTCTATCAGATAGAGATAAAGAAATGCGAAGAAATATATGGGTTTATAGTGTCAAAGACAAAAGCATTAGAGCAATTACCAGTTTTACTGATTTTGACATTACCTACATCTCTGCTAGTTCCAACGATTTAGTTTTTGAAGCAGGTGGAACATTGCACTTAATGGATCTTAAAACAGAAAAACACAAAGCGGTTACTGTAACTGTAGTCAGTGATTTGTCAGTAGAAATTCCAAAAATGAAAAATGTTGGAAGCAGTATACAAAATATGACTGCCTCGCCTGATGGAAAAAGAATAGTTTTTGAAGCACGAGGTGAGTTATTCAATGTTCCTGCTAAAGACGGATATGTAGTTAACCTTACTCAATCTAGTGGTGCTTTTGACCAAAATCCATCATGGTCTCCAGACGGTAAACATATAGCTTGGTGGAGTGACCAATCTGGCGAATATGAGATTCATTTGCAAAATACAGCGACCCAGAAAACTACAAAACTTACAAATCGTAAGAGTGGCTTTGGTTATAGTTTAAATTGGTCACCAGACAGTAAAAAAATAGTTTTTATTGATGAAAAAAATGATATCAACCTCGTTGATGTGACCTCAAAAAGTGTAACAAAAATTGATGATAACATTTTTAATAATGGTCATGGTAGAAGATTTGGATTTTCTTTTAATTGGTCTCACGACTCTAAATGGATTACTTATACTAAAACTATTAATAATCAGAACAATGCAATATTTGTTTATAATTTAACAGAAAACAAAGTTCATCAAGTTACTAGTGGATTCTATTCAGATTGGGATCCAGTTTTTAGTACCGATGGCAGCTATCTGTTTTACCTTACCGATAGAACTTTTAACGCCTCATATAGTGGATTAGGTGATGGCACATGGATATATCCCAATAATAGTCAGTTAGCAGCCTTGAGTCTAACTAAAGAAGCTCCATACTTGTTGCTTCCAAAAAATGATGAAGTGGAAATTGCCTCTTCTGATAAATCAGAAGACAAAAAAGAGGATAAAAAAATGAAAATTCCACTTGTAATAGATTGGAGTAATATTGAAAGTAGAATTACAATTTTGCCCACTAAATCGGGGAATTTAGGATCGCCACATGCTTTTGATGGTAAAATTGTTTATACAAGATATCCGATTACAGGTGATCGCGACAATAAACCTTCATTAAAACTCTTTAATTTAAAAAAGCTTGAAGAAGAAACCATAATAGATAATATTCAAAGTGTAAAACCAACGGCAGACAATACATCTTTAATTGTAAGAAGCAGTGGGAAATATGGAATTATAAAGCCTGCTCCTAAACAAAAAATTGAAGACCCTATCTCTACTAAAAATATGGTAATGCAATGGAATCCAAAAGAAGAATGGATACAAATATTTAATGATACTTGGAGGAGACATCGCGATTTCTTCTACGACAGTGATATGCAACAAGTAGATTGGGATGAGCTAAGAATTCGTTATGGTGCACTAATTGAAGATGCTAGAACACGTTGGGACGTTACGAATATTCAATCTAATCTAAACGCTGAATTAAGCGCAGGACACACCTATGCTTCCGGAGGTGATTCTGAGAGCGTTAATTTTATTCGAACAGGGTTTTTGGGCATTGATTTTGAATTACACAACAATAAATATCGCATCAAAAGAATTGTTAAACCTGCGCTTTGGGATACAGAAGTACGTTCTCCGTTTGATCGACCAGGAGTAGATATTAATATTGGAGAATATATTCTCGGAGTTAACGGAATGGACGTAAGCACAAACAAAGAGCCTTATGCTGCTTTCGATGGCTTATCTGGTAAAACTATTTCTTTAAGTATTAGCAAAACTGGCAAAATTTCTGATGCTAAAAATTATGTTATTAAATGTCTTACACAGCGTGAAGAAAGCACTCTTCGTTATCACGAATGGATAGAGTCTAACAGAAAAATGGTAGAAAAATTATCTGGTGGTAAACTAGGATATATTTATATGTCTAACACTAGTGGACAAGGACAATTAGAGTTGGTTAAGATGTTCTATGGCCAACTAGATAAAGAAGGGTTTATTATTGATGAACGTTTTAATGGAGGTGGTCAATTGGCTGATCGTTTTTTAGAATTATTAAAACGCCCTTCTATTTATAATTTATATTGGCGCCATGGTAAACAAACTACGGCACCAAACAAAACAAATACTGGTCCAATGGGCATGCTTATTAATGGTTGGGCTGGTTCTGGTGGCGATGGTCTGCCTTGGGCTTTTAGAGAACTAAATGGCGGTCCTATTGTCGGAGAAAGAACTTTGGGAATACTGGTAGGTCCCGCTACTGGTCATCGTTTAATTGATGGTGGTCGCATAACTGTGCCTGGTGCTAGATTATATTTAAACAATGGAGATTGGTTTGCAGAAGGAATTGGTGTAAAACCAGATTTTGCAGTTTGGGATAACCCTAATATTTTAAGTCAAGGACGTGATCCTCAAATGGAAAAAGTCGTTGTAGAAGTAATGAAACTACTAAAAACGAATCCGGCTATTTCTGTACCACCTCCTAGCAAAGAAGATAGAACTGCTAAAGGCTTAAAAAATAATTAAAGTACCGATTTATTTACTTGGAAAAAAATAACTAAGTTGATATGGCGAAAATTAACTTCGACATCTTAAGGCTAAATTAAAATATATAAAACCCTCATAAATCAACTTTATGAGGGTTTTATAATTATACAATAATTTTCAACCATTTAGGTAGGAGTTTAACAACTAAAACTGTTTAATAATAAAGAGATGAATTACTCTGATGAATAAAAATCGATTAAATCAATACCTTATGAAAAACATTAAAAAATTTCCAAATCTTATTTTAGTGCTTTTGTTTTCTACATTCTTAATTACATCTTGTCAACAAGATGATGGCGATTCTGGAGGTGGAGAACAACAAGAGATTATACCAGAAACATTTTCTGAATACTTCGGTAATAACATCTCAAGAAATTTTCTTGGTAATGTTATTGATAAGAACAAAAATCCTATTGAAGGAGTTACGATTACTATTGGTAATGAAACTGCAACTACAGATAGCAACGGTATTTTTATTATTAACGATGCCAATGTAAAAGAACGTTTTGGTTTCGTAAAAGCAAAAAAAGCAGGCTATATAAACGGTTCTAGAGCAGTGGTTCCATCTAATGGCACAAACAAAGTCACCATTATGTTGCTTGAAGCTACAGTCATTGGCACCATTAATAGCGGAAATTCAGAAACTGTTACTTTGGGCAATGGGAGTTCTGTGAGCTTTGACGGAAACTTTGTAAAAGAAGATGGTTCTGTCTATTCTGGTTCAGTAGATGTGATTATGCATCACTTAGATCCTGCGGATGAAAATATGGTTATGCAAATGCCAGGCATGTTATATGCCGAAAATGAAGAAGGCGCTGAACGTTTGTTGCAAACACTAGGAATGTTAGCTGTAGAATTAATAGGAACAAATGGTGAAGATTTAAATTTACCAGAAGGCTCAACTTCTGAAATTAAAATTCCTTTAGATCCAAGTTTAATGGGAATAGCACCTGCAAGCATTCCGCTTTGGTATTTTGATGAAGATAATGGCTATTGGAAAGAAGAAGGACAAGCAACTTTACAAGGTAATATGTATGTTGGCACTGTAGCTCACTTTTCTTTTTGGAATTGCGACATACCTGCTGAAGCTATTACACTTTGCGTATCAGCGACAGACAACGAAAATAATCCATTAAGCAATCTTTATGCAAGTATTACAAGTGCTACTTTTGGTACGCGTGGTGGTTATATAAATGACAACGGAGAAGTATGTGGTTTTGTGCCTAGCGGAGAAGCTTTAGAGTTACGTATTTTTAGTTATGATATCTGTGGAAATGAACCACTTTATTCTCAGACAATTGGCCCATTTACATCAGATTCTAGCCTATCAGTAATTGTACCAGAAAATGCAGATATAATTGCTGAAACTGTTATTGGCAATTTTAATACTTGTGATGATAATGCAATAACGGACGGTTATGTACAATTAACTTATGCTGGCCAAACGTTCACTGATGCTGTAAATGATGGTTCTTTTGAAATTAATATGCTACGTTGTGATAATGATAATACCTTTAAAATAAAAGGTAGTGATTATGTTAACCTACAGACCACAGATAGTATTAGTTATACGTTTACTACACCATTAACTAATATTGGTACTATTAGCGCATGTAATTCTATTAATGAGTTTATCCAATATACAGTTGATGATGATGAAACAGTATTTATTTTTGAAAACATTTCTGCTAATTTTTATAGCGAAAGCCCAAATACAAATGGCCCGAATTTAGACATTTTTGGAAGTAGTAATGACCAGAATACTTGTATTTATATAAATGGCATTTTAAATAATCCAGATTATTTAGGCACTTATAGTAATCTTTATGCTAACGACAACGGTGAAATCAACGACACTGGTTTCTTTATAGGAGAATGTATTAGTGTCTCTAACACTAACAATAATATTACATACAATTTAAGTGCTTTAGGTACTGTTGGTGAATATATAGACATCAATTTTAATGGCTCTTATGAAGACTATAATGGAAATCCTCATATTATAACAGGTGTGGTACATGTTTTGAGAGATAATTAAAAAAAGTATAATAACAGTAAAGCCTTTGGTTACGACGTTTCGTAATTGAAGGTTTTATTTTGTAATTCATAAGATGTTTCACGCAACCATATCTACTTTTTTGTATCTTACCTATATAGTATAATCAATTAATTATGAAAAAAATTACGTTCTCCCTCATTCTTCTCTTTTTATTTATTGGATTTTCTAATGCACAAAACACTTGTGCAGATGCAACATCGCTATGTGGTTCTTTTGGTTCTGTATTTCCTAATACTACAGTTGATACCGTTTCTGAACCCAACTTCGATTACGGTTGCCTTGGCTCACAACCCAGACCAACTTGGTTTTATATTCCTATTGCTACAACTGGTGATGTAAATTTTCAAATATCACAATTCACAGAAATGGATGGTAGTGGTCAATTGTTAGATGTAGATTTTATTGTTTGGGGACCATTTACTGATGTTACTTGCAGCGCTGATGATCTTATGGACGGGAACATAGTTGACTGTAGTTTCAGTGCCTCAGCAGTTGAAAATGTTGAGATACCATCCGTACTGCCTGGAGAAATTTATATGCTCATGGTTACAAATTTTAGTGGTAGTGATGGGTTTATAGAAATGACAGAAACTACCAATACCAATTTCTTTGACACTGTAGATTGTACTGGTTTTATACTAAATGCTTTTATTGACACTAATGGTAATAATGTTAAAGACAACGATGAAATGGTTTTTCCGAATGGATATTTAAACTATACCGTAAATAATGGTGATGAAATTACTCTAAATACGGATTCTAACCAGTATTATATATTCGATAATAATGATAGCAATAGTTATGACTTTGAATATGTTATTGAAGATAGTTTTATCGATTACTTTTCAGTTGAGTCACCAACTATTCTAGATCAATATATAATTCCAGGTGAAATAATTAATTATGATATTCCTATCGACATCACTACTCCTTATGATGATATAGCCATAAATATTACACCTGTGAATTCACCAAACCCAGGATTCGATACAGAGCAATTAATTACGTATCAAAACCTTGGCTCATCTTATATTGCAGCAGGAACTATTACATATACATTCGATGTCCTTACCACATTTGTAAGCTCTTCTAATCTAAACGCAACGCTATCAGCAAACACATTAACTATACCTTTTACAGATTTAGCTCCTTTTGAAACTAGGACTATAGATATTACATTAAATACAAATACACCACCTGATGTTAATATTGATGACATCTTAACTTTTTCTGCTGATATAACTGCTGATGGTATTAATGATATTAACTTAGATGATAACACTTTTGAAATCAATGTTACTGTTATAGGTTCATTTGATCCTAATGATAAATTAGAAGGGCATGGAGGTACAATTGTGTATGAAGATTTTACAACTGATAACTATTTGTTTTATACGATTAGATTTCAAAATACAGGAAGCGCAAGTGCACAAAATGTAGTTATTAAAGATTTCTTAACAGATGAGCTCAATGCAAATACAATAATAATGCTTAGTGCCAGCCATTCGTACCAACTCAAAATAGATGAACAAGATTTAGAATGGGAATTTAGAAATATAAATTTGCCAGATAGCACTAACGACGAACCCAATAGTAAAGGTTTTATATCATTTAAAATAAAACCAACAACTGGTTATGATATTGATACTGTTTTTGAAAATACTGCTGAAATCTTGTTTGATTTTAATCTACCAATTATAACAAATACAAGTATCACTGCTTTTACAAATAGACTAAATATTGACAAATTGGTTAAGACAAAGATTTTGCTTTATCCAAATCCTACAAATGGAACTATTTTTATTACATCTAAAACTGTTTTAACACATTTAAAAATGACAAACGTTTTGGGACAAACGCTAATCTCTAAACCATTAAACACACTTGAAACTTCTCTAGAATTGCAACCCTATGCAGATGGGAGCTACTTTATAACGCTCCAATCTGATGACGGAGAAATAACCAAACGTATTATTAAAAATTAAGAAAACATAAAATAGCCTCCTCAATTGAGGAGGCTATTTTAATATTATAATGTATAAGTAAATCTAAAGGTTATAAAACGTGGTTGCACAAATGTCTCTGAGCTAAATACAGAAATATTACCTGCACCATTACTAATATTAGAATCTATATCTAATAAGTTAGAGGCTCTAAGAGAATATTCCCATTTTGCATCTCTGTCTTTTCTATAGCTTAACGAAGCGTTCCAAGTCTTAAAAGTATCTATTTCTCCATTACTCTCTTGGCTGGTATAACTAAAATCAGTAATAAAGGTCAGTGAATCCCATATATAAGCATCAAACTCTACAGATGGTGTATTAGTGATAAACTTTGTAGAATTAGAACCTTGGTCGTTAGTTCTCACGGAATAACCATACCTTAATCTTACGTTTGGCGCTTCTCTAAAATTAGTGCGTAATTCTGGTGTGTAACTTTGCGTAAAACTTTCATTCACAGATTGTCTTCCTTGAATAAACTGATTATTTAAACTGTAATTAAAGTTAGCTCTAAGACTCGCTCTTATTTTACCAAAAGTACGTTGCACTCTACCAAAAACAGAAGCACTCTCATCTGCAAATTGCGAGTTAAAGAACGTGCTTGTTCTAATAACACTTTCAAAATTAGTTAATGATCTAATCTGGTCTATATTTTTACTATAATTAGCACCAGCAAAAACGTTAGTATAGTTAAAGAGATTAAAACTACTATAAAATAATCTTAAATTGTGGGATAGCGCATTTTGTAACTCTGGATTACCAAACTGGATGCTGTTATAATTGTTTAATACTAATCCTTCAGCGATATTAGTAACATCGGTAAAGGTGTTTGTCATATTATAATTAAACTGTAAGCTCTCACTTTTCTTAAACTGTACCCGAGCTTCAAAATCTGGCAGCACATTAAAGAAATTATCTTCAAATGTTTCACCACCTTGTGTGTTTTTATTTCCATAAGCATGGAAAGATACACCTGGCGTAAATGTAAATTTACCTGTCTTAAATCTGTAATGTACTCCTACATATAAATCACTGAAATTATACTCAACATCATTAGAATCTCTACCATCATTAAAGGTTGGAGTTGGGTTAAATAACGAACCATCGTCTAAAAACTGGAAGATATTAGAATTAAATTGCTGATTACTTAAAATTGTCCCTAAAGTAAGATTAATGTTACTTTTCGCATTCAATATATTGTAATAATCTAATTTTGCATCTAGCTGATTAGACTTTACACGTCGTTCTTGATTAATATTATAACCAAACTGATCTTGGTCTAACCCTAATCCCGAAGCAGTGGTATCAAATACATCGCTATTACTTGGGTCTGGGTCATTAACTAACAGCGCATTATAAAAAGGATCTTCATCTTTTAGTAAATGTTGTGCTTCAAAAGCAAAAATATTATTCTCATTTAATGTATAGTAGTAACTCACATTTTGATTAATACTATATGGCTTAGCCTCATCAATTTGATTGGTTTGGCCAACAATAGAAGAAAATACATTCTGCCTTTCTTGATCGTCTGATATACGACCTAAAACATCATAATCTAATTGATTATTAACATTAGGCTTATAAGATGCACTTAACTTTGCAATGGCTTGATTCGTTGCTTCTCTACCAAGTTGTATTGTAGATTCGTCTGGTGGTAAACCAGCCGATTCATCTTGTGGTGTAGTTGGATCGTCTTCAATTTCTATATAATCGATAAAACTATCTTCTCTTGTTCTTAATCTGCTACTATTGTAGATAACAAAACCGCTTAAATCTAATGATTTATTTGGTGAGTAACTAAAATTAGCTGTAGCTAGTTTAGTTACCACTTCTTGAGCATTGGCTATGCTAGTTAATCCTCTAAGACCATTATTACCTAAATTAATACTTGTACCACTTGTTCTACTTGGCCTTCTAAAGCCTCCTCCAAAATTTCTAATATCTCTATTTGTTAAAACTACTTCACCAATATTATTCATATCACCAATAAGGTTGATACTATATTTTGGGCTATAATAAAATAACTTTGGTTGCATTAAATATAACTCATCATTTGGTGATGGTGCTGTACCAGCACCAGCTGTAATATCTCCAAACCAGAAGTTTTCTTTTCCTTCCTTAAGTTTAATATTAATAGCTACATTATCTTGATTATTCTGTACTCCACTTAACTGTCCTACTTCTGCATAATTACGTAAAACCTGCACTTTATCAACAGCATTAGATGGGATATTTTTTGTTGCCAATTTAGTATCACCATCAAAAAAATCTTTACCATTGACCATCAATTTATTTACAACTTTACCTTCAACTTCAATCTGCCCATCAGTATTAATTTCTACACCAGGCAATTTCTTAAGTACATCTTCTAATTTTCGCTCAGAGCCATTCTTAAATGAATCTGCATTATAGATTAAGGTATCACCTCTTACAGTAACTGGCATTTCGTAGGTTAACTCAACTGCGTCTAAAGAATTATCGGGTAATAACGTAAAATCTTTTGTTATGTCTGTTTCTTGAGTAGAGACTATCACTTCAGAAGTTTTAAGGCCAATGTAACTTACTTGTACTTTGTACTTGCCATTTTTTCCTAGAGACAACACATATTTACCTTTATCATTGGTTATGGCATAAGACTCTAAGGTGTTCGTTTCTTGATTGATGGCAATAATATTGGCAAGTTCTAATGGTGTGCCTATGCTGTCTTTTACAACACCTTGCATTTTAATTTGAGCAAATGAACTACCTGCTACTAATACACATAGTAGTGCTAATAATTTTTTCATGGTTTGATTGTTTTCTTTTTGATTGGTTAATTAAGTTACTTCATTTGAAGCGCAATCATTGTCTTATAAATAGGTTCAAATTTTAGTTTCTTCGGCCTCCATGTCCACCTCCGCGACCTCCACGTCCACTATACATCTCACGCATTTCCTGCATTTTTTTTGTAATGATCTTAGTGTATTCTGCCTGTGTAACTTCTTCTCCTTTTTCAGGTTTATCAATATCCTCTTTTTCTTCAGGGTTCATTACAATCTTGGTACATAAAATTGTTGTACGATCTGCGTTAATCTCTAATATTAAACCTGGTAAACCCCAATAATCATCTGGCCCTTGATTAATCGGAATTTGTGGTGTGTACCATGCCACAACTTCTATAGTTTTAGGGACTTCAATCTCACTCATTGGATCGACTGAATTTGCATCAGCTACATCAGTCGTTTTCATAGAGTCTTTAGCGACTTTCCCTTCTTTTTTCTCATCTTTATCGTTTCCACCTCTTCTTCGCATACTGCGCCAATCAAACTGGTCTACAATTTTAGTTGCTGTTGCTTTAAAGCACATGTATTTACCAATTTGTTTGGTTTCTGTACCCATTTTCCACTCGAGTGTTTTTAATTTGTCTTTAATTAAAAATTGTTTACCAAAAAACTCCTGATCTTGTAATAACTCTTTAGTTTTTACATTTTTATATTTTGGTCCTCCAGAAAAACTACTGGCAAAACCGCCAAATCCTCTTGCTCCTCCACCTGGAGCTTCTAGTTTTTCATCTTCTTTGTAAATAGATTCTGTTTTATTAAAGGTAAGTATATATTGTTTTTCCAAAAAACTTTTCATTCGCTCTTCCATTTGCTTTTTACGTTCTGGACTCATATCTCTACCACCAAATTGATCTAAATCCATTGTGGTCTTGGTTTGGTAATACGCTTTTCCTTGAAAATCTTGTGCAAATGAAATTGTGCTAACAAATACTAGTAATAATGTAAATTTTAATAGTGGTGTCTTCATCTTAAAAGGTTAATGTTGTCTAATAAATGTAATCTTATATTTTTTTGTTTATACTAAAAAAATTACACGGTATTATTCCTCAACATAGATTAATAATTAATTAGACTACAAAAGAAGCCGAAAGTTAAATTGCAATACGTTAAACTCTTGTTAAAGAAAATATCAACGTCTTCTTCCTCGATTATTACGGAATTCTTTCATTTTTTCTACAATAATTTCATTATATTCATTTTTAGAAACCACCTTTCCTTTTTCAGAAGCTTCAATCTCAACTTTCTCATCTGGGTTCATTACAATTTTAGAACAAAGCATAATTGTATTACCTGCACTAACTTCTATAATTAAACCAGGAAGTCCCCAATATTCTAGAGGTCCATGACCAACAGGAATTTGTGGTGTGTACCAGGCTTCTACTTCAGTCATGTCAATTATTGCTTCTTCATCAATTTCTGCACCTGTAGAATCAATCTTTTTCTCATTTGAACTTCTTTGACTATCCCAAGAAAAATTATACCAAGTCAACTCAATTGTGGGAATAGAAGCTGTAGCTTTAAAACATGTGTACTTTCCAATTTGTTTAGTCTTAGCACCCAATTTCCAATCAATTACTTGTAATTTATCCTTTACTAAAAATTGCTTGCCATAAAATTCTTGACTCTGAATTTGAGAATTGGTCTTTACATTTTTGTATTGCATTCCAGGTGTAAAGTTTTTTCCCCAAGAATCTGTAGCACCAGACATCGCATCTAATTTTTCATCTTCATAGAATGTGGACTCTTCTTTATTAAAGCTAAGTACATAATTTTTTTCTAGTCTATTTTTCATTCTAACCTGTACTTGCTTCTTTTGTGCTTCACTCATTCTTGAGCCCCAACTTCCTAAATTCAATGTCACCTTAGAAACATAAAATGCCTCCCTTGAAATTCTTGAATGGTTGATTTTTTATTTTTTTTTACACTAATCGGCAGTAATACTGTGAATACAAAGAGGCTGATTTTTAATAAGATTGATTTGATAATAAAGATGATCTTAATTTTAATTTGTTTAACAAATATAAAAAAATATTAAACAAAATAAATTTTGTTTATCATAAAATTATCAATCTAAACCATCTGTTTATTTAAAACTTGTTTCCCTTTCATATTATTTTCTATACTATTTAGCCACCAATAGTAATTGAGATACCTTCTCCTTTACGACCTTTTCTGGGAGCATAACGTTCCATCATTTCCTTATTTTTCTTATCCATAATCTCATCGTACTTTTCTTGATTGACTTCTTTTCCTTTTATAGGCTCTTCAATTTTTACTCTATCCTCTGGATTCAGCACAATTTTACTGCAGATAATGGTTAGTTTTCCATCATGTACTTCTAAAATTAAGCCTGGTAAACCTTGATACATTGCAGGTCCATTGTTTACAGGAATTTGAGGTGTGTACCAAGCGGTAACTGTACGTTCTTCCATCACTGGTTTTTTATCTTCTTTTTTGTCGTCAGAGTCCATACTAAATCCAGTATTATTAAACACCTCTACCTGCTTAGTATAGGTTGCTTTGTAGCATTGATATTCTCCTATATACTTAGTTTCGGCTTCAAGTTTCCAATCTATTTTTTTAAATTCATCTTTAACTAAAAAGATTTTACCCATAGTATCTTTTTGGTCTGCATAGCGATTATCCTTTGTGTTTTTATATAGCACATCAGACCCACCTCCATTACCAACCATTACTATCTGAAATTCTCCTCTCATTGCAGCTTGTGGCTTATCTAAGGCGACATCTTCCTTATATAAAGACGCCTCTTTATTAAAAGTTAATTGAAATGTTTTTTGAAATTGCTTTTTCATCATCTCCATCATCTTAGTATGCATTTCAGAATTCATCTGAGTGCTATCCATTTTAATATCAATTTTTCGTTGTGTTTTGTATGTTGCAACACCTTGAAAATCTTGGGCATTAACTGAAGAGAAGACTACTGTTAGTGCTAAAACTATAATTCTAATTACTGTTGTCATTAGTTTCTGTTTTTTAAATTATAAAACTTTAACGCTGAAGCTTTCGCTTTTAAAATGCTTTTTAAAAGTTTCTCTTTCTCATTAGCTTTTCCTTTAATAGTATATGTCATAGACCCTTTCAATTTAGACTTAGTCTCTTCAAAACTACAGTTAAGCTTAAAGGTTATATCTTCATCAACGTCCATCATTTTAAATAACTCATCTAGATCTTGTTCTTTAAAAGCAGATTCGAGTTCCTCAACTGAGTCTATAGTAACTTCTATACTCAGCGCTTCAACTTTTACAGTTTCTAATTCTTTTTCTATTATAGATTGGCTAAAACCTAAAAAAGGTATAAGTAATACTATGCATAGAAAAAAAGTTTTACTCAAAAATTTATTAAAGCTTAGGTTTTTGTGAGTTTTCGATTTCATGGATTATTGATTTTATAATTATTACATCACAAATATCTTAATACTTATTCTGTTTTTGAGTTAACGAACGTTAACGTGTGTTAACCAATTAGTGCTACTAAGATATAACTTTATACATTTGAAATATGAATGACAAAAGGTATAAATGGATTTTGTATACAATCGTTGCCGTAATAATTGCAACGATAGGTATTCAGATTTATTGGAATTATAAGAACTATCAAACTAATAAGCAACAACTTATTAACGAAGTGCAGATAAGTGTTGATAGGGCTGTAGATGATTATTATGCAAACTTAGCTGAACGTACAACTTTCGGTATTTTTCTTGAAGGAGATCAACAGAAAGATGCTTTTAAAGAAGGTGGTGAATTAGACAGGTTTTTAAAAAACATTGATGAATCAAAAAAAGAATTTCAGAACCTTGACTCATTGGATATTAATCACATAGAAGATATAACTATAGTTAGAGGGTTTAAAGTAGATTCTATAGAAAAAGAGCATAGTAAAATTCATCCTTCTATATCACCAAATGCATTTAAACTAAGAATCGATAGCCTTAAAACCCAAAACAAAGATTTTGACTTTAAAGAAATTGAAATGTTAACCTCTAAAGTAATTATTTCTATTAGTAATGACAGTATAAATTTAAATGAAGTAGATAGTTTAGTTAAACTTGAATTAGATAGAAAAAATTTAGCTGTTAACTATAAATTATATTACGATAAAGGTAAAACAAATAGGAAATCTTCGGCTGATCTTTTAAAAACATTAAATGATTCTATTTTAAAAAAAAATGGAACTTTAACGACCACTTCTAAATCTACTTTTTTACCAAAAGACAGTACACTTTTAATTGGTTTTACAAATGAGACTGCAACTATTTTAAAGAGAGGCTTAGCTGGCATTTTAATTTCTACACTATTAATTTTAGCGGTTATAAGCTGTCTGTTTTATTTACTAAAAATCATTAAACGCCAAAAACAACTTGCTGAAGTAAAAAACGACCTTATCAGTAATATTACACACGAGTTTAAAACACCAATTGCTACAATTGGTGTGGCTTTAGAAAGCATTAGTAATTTTAACGCCATTGAAGATAAAGAGAAAACTAAAAAATACATTAGCATGTCTTCTGAACAGTTAGGTAAACTCAATACTATGGTCGAAAAACTGCTTGAAACGGCTACTTTAGATAGCGATAGTTTAGAATTAAATAAAGAATCTATTGACATAGTAAACTTACTCAACTCATTAGTGAGTCGTTACAAAATTCGATTTACTGAAAAGGAATTTAATACCAGTTTTAAGGTTGAAAATTTACCTGCCAATGTTGATGTGTTTCATTTTGAAAATGCCTTAAATAATATTATAGACAATGCCGTTAAGTACGGTGGTTCTATAATTTCGATAGATTTAGTTCCTAAAGAAAAAGTCTTAGATATTTTAATATCAGATAATGGTAATACATTGACCAAAGCTAATAAAGAACGTGTTTTCGAAAAATTTTATCGCGTTCCAAAAGGTAACACTCATAATGTTAAAGGCTTTGGTATTGGTTTATATTACACTAAAACAATTATAGAAAAACATAAAGGTTTCATTGACTTAGAATTAAATAAAAATTTAACCACATTTAAAATTACACTGCCAAATGGTTGATAACATAAAATTATTATTAGCTGAAGACGAAGCAGCTCTTGGACAGATTATAAAAGAAAGTCTAGAGACTCGAGATTTCGAAGTTATTTTATGTGATAATGGTGAGAAAGCCTTTGAAAAGTATAAATCTGAGAGCCCTGAAATTTTAGTTTTAGATGTTATGATGCCTAAAAAAGATGGCTTCACACTTGCAAAAGAAGTTAGAGCTATAGATGATGCCATACCAATAATATTCTTAACTGCTAAATCCCAAACCGCTGATGTGGTCGAAGGTTTTTCTATTGGAGGTAACGACTACCTCAAAAAGCCTTTTAGTATGGAAGAACTCATTGTAAGAATTCATGGTTTATTAAATCGCTCTAAAATTCAGAAGATTTCAGATATTATAGAAATAGGTGACTATACATTCAATTTTCCAAAACAGCAATTGCGATATAAAGATGAAAACTCATCGCAATTAACTCATAGAGAAGCACACCTTTTATTTCATCTCATAAAAAACAAGAATGAAGTATTGGATCGTTCTTTAATATTGAATAAACTTTGGGGAACGGATGATTTCTTTTCTGCCAGAAGCATGGATGTCTTTATTACTAAGCTTCGTAAAAAGCTTAAATATGATAAAAGTGTTCAAATTATTAATGTTCGAGGTTTTGGCTATAAATTGGTAGTTTAAAGAGTATAACTATCTCTTTTTAGAGATACCTGCTTTAGTAAGTAATTTTATGATTCAATTTTTGTAATTTGCTTTACTCTATGCGCAAGTTATTTTATATATTATTTCTGTTTGGTTTTAATTGTTTTTCTCAGCAACAAGTAAAGGCAAGTATAAAAGATTCTACCTACTTAAAGGCCAAGAGTATCTTTGGAGTAGATGCATTTGAGACACTCTATTACGCGACTAAAGACAATTCATTTCACAAAAAAACAAAAGACACCACAATTACATATTCAAATTTTCAATTAGGAGAAATCACTTCAGCAAATACCTTTAATTCCTTAAAAATAAATTTATTTTACCAAAATTTCAATACTGTAATAATACTAGACAATCGTTTAGCAGAGATTTATAAAATCGACTTCAACAGAATTCAACCTTATAAGAATGTAAGCTTTGTTTCTACAGGTTTTGACAATACGCTTTGGGTATTTAATCAAGATTTGCAGCAATTAGAACTGTTTGATTATAAAACCAATAAAATAAGACTAAAAACTGTACCTGTGCAATCGGACGTTTTAGATCTAAAAAGTGACTATAACAATTGTTATATGCTCACAGAGAACTTTTTATATATCTACAATTATTTTGGAAGTTTAATTGCAAAACACACAAATGAAGGTTATGAAAGTCTCGCATTTAGCAAAGCGCATTTGGTATTAAGAAAGGCTGAACGTCTATACATATTGCAAAAAAATAAACTTAAAATTGAATCTATTGAACATCCAAATTTGTTAATAAATCAGTTTTTGGTAACCAATGAAACCTTGTATATTTACGACGACAAAACACTACGTCAATACCAACTAAAAATTGAATAAATTATGCATGTTGCCGTTGCAGGAAATATAGGAGCAGGTAAAACAACGCTCACAAAATTACTCGCTAAACATTATAAGTGGGAAGCCCAATTAGAAGACGTTGTTGACAATCCGTATTTAGATGATTTTTACAATCAGATGGAACGTTGGAGTTTCAACTTACAGGTCTATTTCTTAAACAGTAGATTCCGTCAAGTAAATCAAATTCAAGATAGCGGAAAAGACATTATCCAAGATAGAACCATTTATGAAGATGCGCATATTTTCGCACCTAATCTTCATGCAATGGGTTTAATGACAAATCGCGATTTCGAAAACTATTCATCGCTTTTTCAATTGATGGAGTCTTTCGTTAAAGGTCCCGATTTATTAATTTACTTACGTAGTTCTATTCCTAATTTAGTTGCTCAAATTCATAAACGCGGTCGAGACTATGAAAACACCATTAGTATTGATTATCTAAGTCGATTAAATGAGCGCTATGAAGCTTGGATTACTAAGTACGACAAAGGCAACTTATTAATCATTGATGTAGATAATTTAGATTTCGTTGCAAATCCAGAAGATTTAGGTGGCATTATTAATAAAATCGATGCTCAGATTAATGGTTTGTTCTAAGCAATAAACCCATGTTTTCTTGCATGGTTTAAGGCCTGATTACTTGTTTTAATAATTAGCACAGGAACTTCACCATAATTTTTAAATAAATTAGAAATACGTTTCATTCGTTTAGAATGCTGAACACTTCTTAAATAAATTCCTGTAATCCTTTTAGGAAATTTCTTAACTATATCTAAATATATATACGCGTCTTTTTCACCACAGTCACCAATAAGAATAAATTTTAAATTTGGATACGTATTTAGGATATTATAAATCTCATGATATTTATGTGCTAATTCAGTTTTTGGTGTGCGATCAAAAGGTGTCCTAAGATCTCTTAGTAAAATAGGCCCTTTCGGGAAATTATTTATCCTTAAAAAGAACTCTAGATAGCGATATAAATTCCAAGGGCTATTACTCACATAAAAAACAGGATTAGCATCTTTATTCGATTTTCCGCGATGTAATAAATGATAAAACTCAGCAGATCCCTCTAAAACTTTACGTTTATGTGGTGTTTTAAATATTGTGTTTACTATAACACGCCATTTTAAGTGAGATGATACACCTGTATGTAATATTGTATCATCAATATCGCTAATAACTCCAAAACTAGAATTTACTCTTGGCACAAGCATTTTTCCTGAAAATCTATTTTTAAGTTGAATCTTTCTCTTATGTTCAGATGCATAAGCGACGACAAAATTTAACCAACCTTCATCATCTAATAACTCATAGATATTTTCCGTTGTTTCATCTACAAAAAAATAACCCTCATCATCGGTATTACAAGTAATAGTATTGCCATTTGGAAATGTAATTGACACTGGCGTATTTCTAATTTCATCGGTTTCAAAACGCTTCCAAGAATTCACAAAAAGATTAAACCAACCTTTTTTATCTAAATCTATATCTTCATCTTCTAAAGCTCTGCCCTTGAGATACAGATGTGATTTTGCACCATAAGTATTAAAAGGAATGATTTGTAAAGGGTCTTTTTTTAACATTTAGAGTAAACTATAGGTTATAAAAATAAAAAAGCCACACGAATTGTGTGGCTTAAAAACGAAATAATAAAATATTATCCTTTAGTAATATCTATTTTTTCAATAACTTTTTCAACTTCACCACCTTCATTTTTTAATGTAGCTTCAAAAGCGTTTAGTTTTTTCTCTACTTCAGCTTTAGTACCTTCAAATATAATTACTTCAGATACTTTTTTCCCTTCTTTCGAAGTTGAGTAATTAACTGTTGCTTTTGCTAAATCTTTAGATTCTATTGTCATTTCAATTGAAACTTCATCTTCAATATTTGCCATTTCAGTTTCGGAAGAATGACCTCCTAAAATTGGTGCAATTACTAAACCAATAAGACATGTTAATTTAATTAAGATGTTCATTGAAGGACCAGACGTATCTTTAAATGGATCTCCAACAGTATCACCTGTTACAGCTGCTTTATGAGCCTCAGAACCCTTAAAAGTCATTTCTCCATTAATCTCTACACCAGCTTCAAAAGATTTCTTAGCGTTGTCCCAAGCACCACCTGCATTGTTTTGGAAGATTGCCCATAACACACCTGAAACTGTAACACCAGCCATATAACCACCTAACATTTCTGCAATAGCAAGATTATCCATACCAAATAACATTGGTACAAAAGCAATTACTAATGGAAATCCGATAGTTAATAAACCAGGCAACATCATTTCTTTTAAAGAGGCTTGTGTAGATATAGCAACACATTTATCATATTCTGGTTTTCCAGTGCCTTCCATAATCCCAGGAATATCTCTAAACTGACGACGTACTTCTTGTACCATTTCCATGGCAGCTTTACCTACAGCATTCATTGCTAAAGCAGAAAATACTACTGGTACCATACCACCAACAAATAACATTGCTAATACTGGTGCTTTAAAGATGTTAATTCCGTCAATTCCTGTAAACGTTACATAAGCAGCAAATAATGCTAAAGACGTTAATGCAGCAGAAGCGATTGCAAATCCTTTTCCAGTTGCAGCAGTTGTATTACCAACTGAATCTAAAATATCTGTACGTTCTCTTACTATTGGTTCTTGTTCGCTCATTTCAGCAATACCACCTGCATTATCAGATATTGGGCCGAATGCATCAATTGCTAACTGCATTGCAGTTGTAGCCATCATTGCAGAAGCAGCTAAAGCGACACCATAGAATCCTGCAAATGCGTAAGATGCCCAAATCGCTCCAGCAAATAATAATACTGAAGGGAATGTAGATATCATACCTGTTGCAAGACCAGCGATAATATTAGTTCCAGCTCCTGTAGAAGACTGTTGTACTATTTTTAAGATTGGGCTTTTCCCTAATCCTGTGTAATATTCTGTTACTGAAGAAATAACTGCACCTACAAACAATCCAACTAAAGTAGCATAAAATACACGCATTGCAGAAATTTCTACTAATCCTTCACCGAAGAAGTTCATTTTCATGGTTTCTGGTAACATCCATGTTACTAGACCAAAACATGAAACAGCTACTAAAATAATAGAAGTCCAGTTACCAATATTTAAAGCTCCCATAACTTGAGCTTCTTTGGCATCATTACTTTTTATTTTTACTAACATGGTACCGATGATAGAAATGATAATTCCTGCACCAGCAATTGCCATTGGCAATAAGATTGGGCCAATACCTCCAAATAGGTCATCGATTGATCCACCCATATCTTTAATCACATAGTTACCAAGAACCATAGCAGCTAATACTGTTGCTACATAAGATCCAAATAAATCAGCTCCCATACCTGCAACATCACCTACATTATCACCAACGTTATCTGCAATTGTAGCAGGATTACGAGGATCATCTTCTGGGATACCAGCTTCTACTTTACCAACTAAATCAGCTCCAACATCTGCAGCCTTAGTATAAATACCACCACCTACTCTTGCGAATAACGCAATAGATTCTGCTCCAAGAGAGAAACCAGCTAATGTTTCTAATACAATAGTCATATCCATTGTATTGGTCCATTCGCCTCCCATAAATACCTGGAAAAATATAATAAAGAATACTGTTAACCCTAATACTGCTAAACCAGCTACACCAAGACCCATTACTGTTCCACCTCCAAAAGAGATTTTAAGTGCGTTTGGTAAACTTGTACGAGCCGCTTGTGTTGTTCTTACATTTGTTTTAGTAGCTATTTTCATTCCGATGTTACCAGCGAAAGCAGAAAACACAGCTCCACAAACAAAAGCGATGATAATTAAATAACTTGTTGTTTCAACAAAATGAGCAACTACAGCTAATAAAGCAGCTACAATAACCACAAAAATGGCAAGCAGTCTATATTCTGCATTTAAGAATGCTAATGCTCCTTCGTAGATATGATCTGAAATTTCTTTCATTTTACCATCTCCAGCATCTTGTTTCATAACCCACGATTGTTTTATAATCATGTAAATTAATCCTAAAAGTGCCAAAGCAATTGGCATGTAAATCATCATTGATTCCATATTATATATTTTAATTTTTAATTTATTATTTAGCTGGGCAAAAGTAACAAAATAGACGAGAATAGAAAAACCCTTTAGCTGTAATTGCTAAAGGGCTCTATAAATGCTATTATATAATTAGGTTTAGATCGCAAAATCACCATTAGTTTTATGCTCGCTAGTTTCATAACGCTCAATGCATTTGTTGAGAATATCGTAGGCCTCTTGAGCATTTCCCCAACCACCAACATCTACTCTTTTCTTTTCTAAATCTTTATAAACTTGAAAAAAATGTTCAATTTCTTTAATTTGATGCGGATTCATATCAGACAAATCATTAAGATTATTCCATATAGGATCAGAAACTGGCACACAAATCACTTTTTCATCAGGTCCTTTTTCGTCTGCCATGTGAAATACTCCAATAGGCTTCACCTCCACCACACACATCGGAAACGTAGGTTCCCCTCCCATAACTAAAACATCTAAAGGATCACCATCTAATGCAAGTGTTTCTGGTATAAAACCATAATCTGCTGGATACATCATAGATGAAAATAGCATACGGTCGAAACGAATTTTCTTTAAATCGAAATCGTATTCATATTTATTACGGCTTCCTTTCGGAATTTCTATTAATACATCGAAGGTTAATTTTCCTGTTGCAGTCATATTTATTTTCTTTTAAAAAGGGCTGCAAAGATAAGCAACTGATTAAGTTTCACCAACAAAAAACAAAATTGAGTTTTTATATAATTCAATATGTAATCGTTTAATTATTACCTTGTAATCCAATTTCATTAATCCATTAACGCATGAAACGTATCCTAACATTTTTACTTTCTATTTTCATTTCCTCAACTGCTTTTTCTCAAGATCAAAAATACCGAGGAAAGTTTGAACCAATTGATAATATGATTCCTCAACCAAACGTGTATCGTTCGGCAAGTGGTGCACCAGGAAAAGCCTATTGGCAACAACGTGCAGATTATAAAATTAAAGCCAAACTCGATGAAAAAAATAACACCATAAGTGGTGATGAAACGATCACTTATTTCAACAATTCTCCAGATGACCTCACATACTTATGGATACAACTAGAGCAAAATGTAAATAAAAAAGAGAATGAAGACTTTGGTTATGCATTCGGAAATGTGCGCGATTCAATGAATACAAGACACATGCAATTTTTAACGCGTGCTATTGATTTTCCGGCTGGTTATTCTATAAAGTATATTAAAGATAGTGATGGCAATGCTATTAAATCTTTAGTGAATAACACCATGATGAAAGTGTTACTGAATCAACCTTTAAAAGCAGGTAAATCACTTACGTTTTCTATTGGTTGGTCTTATTATATTACCGATAGAAGTATGTACTTATTATCTCGAGAAGGCTATGAGTATTTCCCTGAAGACAACAATACAGTTTACCTTATTGCGCATTGGTTTCCTAGAATGGCTGTTTATAATGATACTGAGGGATGGCAAAACAAACAATTTCAGAAACTAGGCGAGTTTGCATTAGAGTTTGGCGATTATGATGTTGAAATTACTGTACCAGCAGACCATATCGTCGCCTCCACTGGAGATTTAAAAAATGAGTCTGAGGTACTAACAAAGACCCAACAACAACGTATGGCTAAGGCAAGAAAATCAGTAGATAAACCACTATTGATTATTACTCCTGATGAAGCCATTGCAAACGAGAAAAAGAAATCTAATAAAACTAAAATCTGGAGATATAGAGCAGAAAACGTTCGTGACTTTGCCTTTGCATCATCACGTAAATTTATATGGGATGCACAGGCTGTACCACTAGAGACACATACTGTTATGGCTATGTCCTTTTATCCAAAAGAAGGTTTACCTGTTTGGAGCGAATCATCTACACTAGCCGTAAAGAATGCTTTAGAAGTTTACTCTGAAGCTGTATTTGAATACCCATATCCTGTTGCTATCTCTGTAAACACATCTAACATTGGTATGGAATTTCCAATGATAAGTTTCAATGGTGGCAGACCTATCAATGGAAAAATAAGCAAAAATGCTAAAGCAGGTATGATTAGCACAATAGTACATGAAGTTGGACACAATTGGTTTCCTATGATTGTGAGTTCAGATGAGCGTCAATGGATGTGGATGGATGAGGGATTAAATACATTTATACACCAACGCACTATGGAAGAACGTTATCCTAATTACCCTCATACTGTACCTAAAAGTATAGTTCCATTTATGACAGGTGATAAGAGTATAATGCGACCAATAATGACATCTTCTGATAACGAATTATTAAGTCAGTTTGGTGCTAATTATTATCAAAAACCAACAGTAGGATTACAAATGTTAAGAAAGTCTATTATTGGTAAAGAATTATTTGATCAGGCTTTTAAAGAATATGCTAATCGCTGGAAATACAAGCACCCAAATCCGGCTGATTTATTTAGAACCCTTGAAGATGCTACTGCTGCTGACTTAGATTGGTTTTATAGAGGTTGGTTTTTTACTACGGACAATGTAGATATGGAGTTAACTAACGTAAAATGGTTTACAGTTGCAGATGAAAACAATATTGAAAATAAAAATACGATTATAAAAGCAAGTATTAAAGCTGAGAATGCAGGAGAAAATACTAAAGATTTTGCTGGCGGACCAGAAACTATTACAATGGTAACAACGCCAGACCAAGCTTATGGACAGTTTTTATCTCGAATTGATGAACCAGAAATACGGAAACAACTCTTTGGTAAAAATATTTATGAGATTACCGTAAAAAATATTGGAGGTCTTATTATGCCAGTAACCATTGAATGGCAATTTACTGATGGAACTAGCGAGATTGATGTCTTACCTGCAGAAATTTGGAGATTAAATGAGTATGAAATCACCAAAACATTTATAAAATCTAAACAAGTTGAAAAAGTAGTGTTAGATCCAAATTTTGAATATGCCGATACCAATATTAAAAATAATAGTTTTCCAAAGGTTGAAGAAGTTTCAGATTTTGATAAATTTAAGAGTAAAAATTAGACAGTTGATATTAAGTTAAAAATAAAAACCAAAACTACCTGTAACACCAAAACGTCTCGCGCCTGGATTATCTAAATAGTTACCTCTAAAGTTAAAATCTAATCGTAATACTTTAAAAATATTGGCCACACCAAAACTGTACTCATAGTAAGCACGCGAGTCTGGAGCTATTAGTGGAAATTCAACCACATTTCCTGTGGTACTTAACGCAATATTTTCATCAGACAATTCGCCCCAAACACCTCTTAAACTCAAAATAGCTCTAAGATTATATTTCTTTAAAAATGGAATGCGTGAAAATACACGACCATTAAAATTATGCTCTAAGTGCATTGATGTATAGGTATCTGTAACAAATTCGTAAAAATCGAGCTGTGAAAAGGTATTATAAATTGAAAAATAAGTCTGATTACCTGGAACAACGCTTAATAAAGATAACGGAACTTCACCAAAAGTTTTACCAGCTTCAATAGACGTTGTTAAACGCCCAAAACCACCCACTTGCCATGGTTTAATGTACGAAAACTGCACTTTAGTATAATTAAAATCACTATCAAACCAATTGCGATCTCCTTTACTAACTTGCGCAAAAAGACGCGCAAAATTATCATTTTTATTTTTTCGCTCTACACCAAAACCAGTCATTTGTCGCTTTGGGTAATAAGCCAATGATAAACGACTTTCAAACTGTTTTACTTCAGATGAAATACCTGTTGGAGATTCTAAATCATTATAATCTAAACTGAATGTTGGTGATGCAGAACGTAATTCCCTAAAGCTTCCATCTAGTCTAACTTCAAAATTTCTTGCAGGCTCAATGGACATTCCGAGATTTGTTAAGCTTATATTGGTTAATTTATCATTAGCACCAGTACTTATAACAGAAGACGATGCTAAACTTCGACCCAAAACGTCTGTAGAACTTGTTAAACTTGCGCCTATTTGTTCTACATCTCGCCTATTTCCACCAAATAGTGTCAATCGACTCCGTTTGTCTAGCAACCATTTACCAGAAATACCATATTTAAATTTATCATCCCTAAACCCATAGGCAATAAAACCTTCTAATCTCCAAATATCATTTGGCCCAAAATAAGTTCTACCACCTGTTCTTAGTCTAAGACCTTCAACCTCATTAAATCCAAATGTTGAAAAAATTGGACCATAATCAAAATTAATACTCGGAAACTCAACATATCCAGAAGCCAAAATACTTCCTAAGTTATAAAGGCGTTTAAATTTTTTAACCGTTTTAAGGGTGTCTAACATTTTGTAAACCCCTTTTTCATCCTTATTTAAAACTTCTAGTCTATTCTTTTGCCAAAAGTCATCTTCTCTATTATAAACATCCTCTTCATAATTATAAACAACCTTTTCATAATATTCTTTATCCTTTGGATGATTGAATTCATAATTATCATAAAGCGTGGTTCGTTTTCCGTAAACACCTCTAGACTTTTCCTTTTTATTTAAAGCAAAGTCAGACAAAAAATAATCGCGCTTTATTAGGAATACCGAATCATTAAGTACTTCGAACTCCTGTTCAATATAAATTTCTTTTACCCAGTTAATATTGGCACTTTTAGACGCTTGAAGATTAATTTCCTTAATCGCATAAGTAGAATCATTGACCCAAAAATCACCTTTAAAAGTCAATTCATTTTTACGTCTTGGATAATAGATAATGTTATAGCACCATTTGTTATCTATAAAAGCACTATCTGATAACACATAATTATAGGTCTGTATTCCGGTACGACTTAATGGGCTTACAAAGCTTTTATCGAAAAACTTAAGGTAGTTATCATAGACGTTGTATTCTGAATACAAATCGTCTATAAAATCTATAATCACTTGATTATTACTAAATCCCGAATTTTTATTTCCTAATAAATCTTCGCGCTCTTTATTAATAACATTATCACCAGATATTTTTTTTACCGATTCATTTAAGAAAATAGGCAAATAAGTTTTCCCTGTTACACTTGAGGTATCTACTTCTTCAAAAACAAACTCCATACCTTTAAAGAGTTTGCTCTTTATTAAAGCACTATCGATGGTATTTAAATCGAACTCTACTTTTTCATATTGATCATATTCATATTGCTTAAACTGACTTAACCCATTGAGACGTTTACGTTCCCATATTTTTTTTAGAAGCCGTATAGCAGGATTTTCTGAAGCTTTTTTAGATTGCTTTCCTGTAACGATAAGCACTTCGTTAAGTGAGGATGCTTCTTCTTTTAAAATAAATTTTAAATCGTAATTAACACGCTTGTTAAGAGTTATCTCTAACTTTTCGAAGCCCAAAAATGAAACGATTAGAGTTTCCCATTTTTCGTCTGATTCTAAATAGAATTTTCCGTCTTCATTAGTGATGGTACCTTCAGTTGAACCCTTAAACAAAACATTGGCGAAAGGAATTGGTGTATTGTTTTCATCGAACACGTAACCACTAACTTTAGTCTGCGCAAGAGCAGAAAAAAAACTGAGGCCTAAAAAGGTTATAAGTAGTTTTATCTTCATATTTAAAAAACAAACTTCATCAACAACCATGCTAAACTATAGCTTAAGGTTACTAATGAAGTTAATTAAACGCAGGAAACTGCAATTTATTTGTACATTACTTTTTTCACTGCTTTAACAACGTCGTCACTGTTTGGTAACCATTCTGCTAATAAAACTGGTGAATATGGTGCAGGAGTATCTGCTGTATTAATTTTTACTACAGGAGCATCTAAATAATCAAACGCTTCTGATTGTACTAAGTATGTGATATCTGTTGCCACATTTCCAAAAGGCCAAGCCTCTTCTAAAACAACGAGGCGATTGGTTTTCTTTACCGATTTTACAATGGCGTTTCTGTCCATAGGACGTATGGTACGCAAATCAATTATCTCGCAAGAAATATCTTCTTTAGCTAATTCGTCAGCTGCTTTATATGCCTCTTTTATAATCTTTCCAAAAGATACAATAGTTACATCTGTACCTTCGCGTTTAATTTCGGCAACTCCAATAGGCACAGTATATTCTCCTTCTGGCACTTCTCCCTTATCTCCATACATTTGTTCACTTTCCATAAAAATTACAGGATCGTCATCTCTAATTGCAGATTTCAATAAACCTTTAGCATCATAAGGATTAGAAGGGATAATTACTTTTAAACCAGGCGTGTTGGCAAACCAATTTTCAAAAGCTTGTGAATGTGTTGCTCCTAACTGACCTGCAGAACCTGTTGGCCCTCTAAACACAATTGGACATTTAAATTGTCCACCAGACATTTGTCTAATTTTAGCCGCATTATTAATAATTTGATCAATACCAACTAAAGAGAAGTTAAACGTCATATACTCAACAATAGGACGATTTCCTGTCATTGTAGAACCAATTGCGATACCAGCAAAACCAAGCTCAGCAATTGGTGTATCAATAACACGCTTAGCACCAAACTCATCTAACATTCCTTTTGAAGCTTTATAGGCACCATTATATTCTGCAACCTCTTCACCCATTAAATAAATGCTTTCATCTCTGCGCATCTCTTCGCTCATGGCTTCGCAAATAGCTTCTCTAAATTGAATTGTCTTCATTATCTAGTTTTTAATCGAATAGCAAAAATAGGAATTATTCATTATTATTTTACAATAATAAAGCGGATAAAATTGAGACTAGTAAATTTAAAAATTTTGATTAAATCCAAAACCCCTTTAAGCCATTAAATTATTGATTTAACACCTAAACACAAATTATTTATTAAAACAATAATTTTACTATGCATGCATAGTAAAATTTCAATTATTATATTTATCTTCGTGCACTAGAAAAAAGACGTTTAAATAAATAATTTTTTATGAAGATATTAGTATGTATTAGTCATGTTCCTGATACAACCTCAAAGATTAATTTCATGGATGGTGATACTAAATTTGACACTAATGGTGTTCAGTTTGTAATCAATCCTAATGACGAATTTGGTTTAACTCGCGCTATGTGGTTTAAAGAAAAACAAGGTGCAAGCGTAGATGTTGTTAATGTTGGTGGTGCAGAAACAGAACCTACTTTAAGAAAAGCCTTAGCGATTGGCGCAGATTCTGCAATTAGAGTAAATACTGAAGCGACTGATGGTTTTGTTGTTGCCAAACAATTAGCAAAAGTGGTTAATGATGGTGGTTATGATTTGGTAATTGCTGGTAGAGAATCTATTGATTATAATGGAGCAATGGTACCAGGAATGTTAGCTTCTATGGTTAATGCCAACTTTGTAACTAATTGTATTGGTTTAGAAATTGACGGAACAAATGCTAAAGCAGTGAGAGAAATTGACGGAGGAAAAGAAACTGTAAGTACTTCTTTACCATTGGTTATTGGTGGACAAAAAGGGTTGGTTGAGGAAAGTGATTTACGTATTCCGAATATGAGAGGTATTATGATGGCTCGTAAAAAACCATTAACCGTAGTTGAACCTACTGATGCTAATGCTGAAACAAAAGCAACTAGTTTTGAAAAACCAGCTCCAAAAGGTGCTGTAACATTGGTAGACGCAGATAATATTGATGAATTAGTTAACTTACTTCATAACGAAGCTAAAGTTATATAGTCTGTCATTCCTGCGCAGGCAGGAATCCACAAATAAATTATAACAAATTAGATTCCTGCCATTGCAGGAATGACAAAAAAAGAATTATGTCCATTATAGTATATACAGAATCAGAAAGCGGAAAATTAAAGAAAACGGCTTTAGAAGTGGTCTCTTATGCAAAAGCTATTGCAGATCAAATGGGAACATCAGTTACTGCTGTTGCCATTAACACAGACAATGCTGAAAGCCTAGGAAACTATGGTGCATCTAAAGTTCTTTCCATAAAAAATGAAGCCTTAAGTGCATTTAACGCAAAAATTTATGCTGCTGCAATTGAGCAAGCTGCAAAACAAGAAAGCGCAAAAGTTGTCGTTTTAAGTTCTAGCGCAGATAGTAAATATTTAGCTCCATTATTAGCCATAGGATTAGATGCTGGTTATGTTTCTAATGTTTTTGAAACACCATCTAACGTGTCTCCTTTTACAGTAAAGCGTTCAGTGTTTACAAATAAAGCCTTTGCTAATACAGAGATTACTACAGATGTAAAAGTTGTTGGTTTATCTAACAATTCTTTTGGTTTGGTAGAATCTGGTGGAAGTGCCACTGTTGAAGATTTTTCGCCATCACTACCAGATTCTGGCGTAAGCGTAGAGTCTGTTGATAGAGTAACGGATAAAGTGAGTATTGCAGATGCAGAAATCGTAGTTTCTGGTGGACGCGGATTAAAAGGTCCAGAAAATTGGGGAATGATTGAAGAACTCGCTTCCGTATTAGGCGCAGCTACGGCGTGTTCTAAGCCAGTTTCAGATTTGGGTTGGAGACCGCACAGTGAACACGTAGGGCAAACAGGAAAACCTGTAGCTTCTAATCTATATATTGCAATAGGTATTTCTGGTGCAATTCAACATTTAGCAGGCATCAATTCTTCTAAAGTAAAAGTAGTAATCAACACAGATGCAGAAGCACCATTCTTTAAGGCAGCAGATTATGGAGTCGTAGGTGACGCCTTCGAAGTGGTCCCAAAGCTCATTGAAAAATTAAAAGCTTTTAAAGCCCAAAATACATAATTTTATTACCTTGTAATATTAAAGGGCTGTTTAAATTTAGAATTTCTCTTATTAGCTTACGTTTCGTCGAGAGTATAGAAGGAATTATCCAAATGTGCATTATGCAGTTGGTAAAGTCCAAATTTAAACAGTTCTTTGTGTTTTATAAAATATGAGCTTAGTTCGTTTAAATATCAAAGGCATTTCATACAGCCAAACGCAGAATGGTGCTTACGCATTAATTTTAAATGAAGTTGATGGTGACAGAAAATTACCTATTGTCATAGGAGCTTTCGAAGCACAATCTATAGCTATTGCTTTAGAAAAAGAAATTCGTCCACCACGACCACTTACTCACGATTTATTTAAAAATTTTGCTGACCGCTTTGATGTTGTTGTAAAACAAGTGATAATACATAAGTTGGTTGATGGTGTATTTTACTCTAGTTTAATTTGCGAACGCGATAAAATTGAAGAAATTATTGATGCCCGAACAAGCGATGCTATTGCATTAGCTTTGCGTTTTCAAGCACCTATATTTACTTATAAAAACATTTTAGATAAAGCCGGAATCTATCTTAAAGTTAATCCTAAAAAGGATGATGAAGAACAAGATAGCATCCTCGTTGATGATATAATTGCAGAAGAAATAGAAACTGTAACTTTCGAACAAGAAGGCTATAAAAACAAATCACTGGAAGACCTTAACTCCCTTTTAGATGAAGCTGTAACTAATGAAGATTACGAAAAAGCAGCCAAAATAAGAGACGAAATTTCTAAACGCTAGTTAACATATACTTTTATGAATCATTTTTTCAAGGCCTTTATTGCTATTTTTATTGGATTTTCATCAATTACGGCACAAGAACTTGAAAAAACATGGGAATCCCAATCATCAGAAAGTATCTATAGCTCTCTCGAATTTAAAAAAGGAGAATTTAACTTCTATTCAAACTCTAAAAAAAACTTAAAAGGTGATTACATGTATCAGAACAACTTACTGGTACTATATTACAATGACTCCATTAACTCTATAAAAAGGTATAAAATCTCAGAACTCACTGATTCTACCTTAGTTTTCTCAGGAAAAGACATCCATTTTAATTTAGTATCAGCTAAAAAAGACATACTAAAGACTAAAGATAAAGCTGCTTCAGACAGTATTATTCCCAGTCAGGGATTTACTTTCTCCAGTTTATGGCGAGGAATATTAGGGATGATAACTTTAATTTTTATTTCCTTTTTATTTAGTAGTAATCGTAAAGCAATTAATTGGAAAACTGTTGGAATTGGGTTAGCATTTCAACTCATAATAGCAGTTGGTGTTTTAAAAATAACTTTTGTAAAAACGGCTTTTGAATATGTTGGTGAAGGGTTTATAGCTATTCTTGGTTTTACTCAAGCCGGAAGTGAGTTTTTGTTTGGAGGCATGCTAGATGTAAATTCTTTCGGTTTTATTTTTGCTTTTCAAGTTTTACCAACTATAATTTTCTTCTCAGCATTAACTTCAGTGTTGTTCTATTTAGGTATCATTCAGAAAGTCGTAAAAGGGATGGGCTGGTTGCTAACAAAAGCTTTAGGTATTTCTGGTGCAGAAAGCCTAAGTGTTGCAGGTAATATTTTCTTAGGTCAGACCGAAGCTCCATTACTAATTAAGGCTTATTTAGAAAAAATGAATAAGTCCGAAATACTTTTAGTTATGATAGGTGGTATGGCAACTGTAGCTGGTGCTGTTTTAGCCGCATACATTGGCTTTTTAGGTGGAGAAGACAAGGAGTTACAATTGTTTTATGCTAAGCATTTATTAGCAGCTTCTGTAATGGCTGCACCTGGTGCTATAGTTATTTCAAAAATATTATTTCCTCAAACTGAAAAAGTAAATACTGAAGTAGAAGTATCACAAGAAAAGATAGGTTCAAACATTTTAGAGTCTATTGCCAATGGTACTACAGAGGGTTTAAAATTAGCCGTAAATGTTGGAGCAATGCTTTTAGTATTCGTTGCTTTTATTGCGATGATTAATGGTATTTTAGGAGGTGTAGCAAGTTTTGATGGGTTTACTATAGGTGTCCTAAATATTGATTGGCATTTTACATCACTAAACGAAATCATTGCTAATAATACACCTTATGATAGCTTATCATTAGAGTTTCTTTTAGGATATATATTTGCTCCTTTAATGTGGTTAATTGGTGTCGCCTCCGAAGACATGGCCTTAATGGGTCAACTCTTAGGTATTAAACTGGCAGCAAGTGAATTTATAGGCTATATTCAATTAGCTGATTTAAAAGATGTAGCTAACTCAACACATCTTACTTATAATAAATCTATAATAATGGCAACCTATATGCTTTGTGGATTTGCCAACTTTGCCTCTATTGGTATACAAATTGGCGGTATTGGATCTTTAGCGCCAGGACAACGTAAACAATTATCTAAATTTGGTATGAAAGCATTATTAGGTGGTACAATAGCATCATTAATTTCTGCAACTATTGCAGGTATGATAATTGGCTAGTCTAATTCCTGCGAGGGCATAAATCTCATAATTTATAGTTAACCCGTTGTGCCTTTTTAATCTAAAAACAATACAAATTGACGTCCGTTCGAGTGATTTTGAGGTACGAAAAATTGTATCGAGAACTATATTTGTATTGAAATTCTTGTTCTCGATACAAATTTTACTCATTTTCAATCGTAAAATCCACTCGAACTACGAGTTTCATCAAAATGCACAACGGGTTATATAGTTAATAACTTTTAATATTATACAAAGCTTCAAGTCTAATGATTTGAAGCTTTTATTTAATTTCGTTATCGGTCATTTTGGTGCTATTTCTGTAACAAAATCCAACAAAATTTAGTTTAATTTAATGAGATTCCTGCTTTTGCAGTAAGAGAACATGAAACAATATCACAACTTAGTAAAACACGTTTTAGCAGAAGGGAACGAAAAAGGAGATAGAACAGGTACAGGAACAAAAAGTGTTTTTGGTTACCAATTGCGTTTCGATTTAAGTGAAGGTTTTCCCATGGTAACAACTAAAAAGTTGCATCTAAAATCCATTATATATGAACTCCTTTGGTTCTTAAAAGGAGATACAAACACAAAATATTTAACCGAAAACGGAGTACGTATTTGGAATGATTGGGCTGACGACAATGGAGATCTTGGACCAGTATACGGCCATCAATGGAGAAATTGGGCGAGTGAAGACATCGATCAGATTAAAGAGGTTATCGCAACTTTAAAAAATAATCCTAACAGTCGTAGAATGTTAGTGTCTGCATGGAATCCTTCAGTTTTACCAGATACTTCTAAATCATTTACTGATAATGTAGCCAATGGCAAAGCAGCTTTACCTCCATGTCATGCCTTTTTTCAATTCTATGTAGCAGGTGGTAAACTATCTTGTCAACTCTACCAACGTAGTGCAGATATCTTTTTAGGCGTTCCTTTCAATATTGCGTCTTATGCTTTATTTACTATGATGATGGCTCAGGTTTGCGGATTCGAAGCTGGAGATTTTATCCACACTTTTGGTGATGCTCATATCTATAGCAATCATTATGAGCAATTAGAATTACAATTATCTCGAGACATTAGACCATTACCAAAAATGGTATTAAATCCTGAAATTAAAGATATCTTCGACTTTAAATTTGAAGATTTCACCCTTATGGATTACAATCCGCATCCACATATTAAGGGTGTTGTGGCAGTTTAAATATTTTTATGAAGTCTTTATTTTCCCCTATTATATTCCTATTTGGCTTTTTTGCATTTTGCCAAGATGCGACCTCTACCCAATCTGAATTAGACTCTCTGTTTAATAAAAGAGTTACGAAAATATTTAAAATCATTGAGAATGTGCCTCTTTATAAAGGC